>JBGCFJ010000943.1:0-5432 GCA_045106885.1 Saprospiraceae bacterium | reverse complement strand
CTCCATTGCCTTCATTGTCCGTATTCTCTCCACCATCATCAGTATTCCCATTATCTCCAGTATCTGTCGCTGCTTCTCCTGTCGTCGTAAATTGATTAGTCGTAGAATAATTCGACCAACTATCTGTCTTACATTCTTGTCTTACTTGAAATTCGTAGGTCGTTCCAGCGGCTAAATCCGCTAAGAATCGGTAATAATTGTTAGAAACATCAGTCGTTGCCCAATCATTCGTGCCAACTGGTCGGTAACGGAATTGATTATTAACAGCCCCTAAAGGTTGTGGGGTATAAACGTAAGTGTAAGTATCGGTAATACTACTAGTGGTTAAATCATTGCCGTCAACTGATGCACAATCTGTTTCGTTAGGCGTTTCTCCTGTATTTCCGTCGCCTCCATTGTCTCCTCCATCTCCATTATCTGAACCTCCATCATTCGTTGCTTCTCCTGTGGTTTTAAAAGTATAAGTACCCGAATATTCTGCAAATCCTCCACTGCTACATTGCTGGGTCGCTTGAATTTCATATTCCGTTCCAGCTAATAAATTACTTAAATATCGATAATGAGTATTCGCATCATCTGTAATCGTCCATTCAGTTGTACCCACTGGACGGTATCTAAATCTATTAATAACTAGTCCATTAGGTTGCGCTGTATAAATATAAGCATTATGATTACTAATGGTATTCGCCGATAACCCAGAAAGAGGTAAGACGGAACAAGGCACAAAACCCGCTGTAGAAAAGGTCTGCGTTTCAGTATATGATGACCAATCACTTGGGCAACATTTTCGTCTTGCTTGGAATTCATACTCGCTTCCCAAATCTAAACCAGATGCTCTATAGAAAAATTCATTGGTGCTTGGTGTTTCTGTCCATTGAGTCGTTCCTAATTTTCTATATCGAAAAGAAATATCTTGTTCGCCTGAAGTATAGGAAACATTTAAATAAACGCCGTCGTTTTCTTGTCCATTGGCATAAAAACCTTCTGGTGCTTGGCAACCATTAGACGCAGGAAATAAATTTTGTACTACATATCGGTCAAAATAATAAGTAATTTCTACATTATCAGTTTCGTCGCCTCTAGGTGCCCAAGATTCATCTGTATCCAAAAACCAGCCATTATTATCGCCACCCCAGCCCCAATTAAAGTGGAAATATTCTGCGTCTCCTGCTCCACCAGAAGCATCAAAATAACCATAACCATCAGCTACCCAAGTATGCGCTCCACCAAAAACACTCACCCCTGACAATAATAAAGGACGCCCTCTATCTAAATCATTTTTGGCAACCCAGTGAAAATCGTTATTGCCATCATAAAACCAATTGGCAGATTGGTCAAAACCAAAATTATTGACAAAGGCATCTCTCATGTAACTCAGGTAAGTCTCTGTATAATCTGTACTGTAGTAAGTATAGGTAGAAACGCCCATGTGGTAAATTAACTTCGCAACATCTGCATTAGGAGCCGTCAATTCATCAGGCATATTTGCCCAGTTGTAATCGGTGCCACAAAAATCAGCCGTTTGCTTGCCATAAATGGGGTCTTCATAACTATTACTACCATTTCCAGTAACTGGATAATTATGAAATTTGATTAGTTGAGCCATTGCTATTGGACCACAACCACAATACGTTCGTCCATCTGGTCCACTTTCTACGGAATCGTCATTGGCAGGACATTCCGCATTATAGTAAGTACCTTGATTCCATTTAGTTGTCGTCAAAGGTGCAACTACTACCCCATTGTCTCTGGAAGCACTTCTATCACGGTTTCTTAATGTTTTCCATTCATTTTGTACCGCAACAGAAGCCGTTAAATTATTGGCTCTGATGTATTGAATCCGTTCTTCGTGAACAGATAAAGTCCCCCATAAACCGATATACTCTTCGGTGCTATTTAAGTTAATATTACTTTCGTCAGAAAATGCTAATACGGCATTATAGCGGTCGTCTCCAGCGATAATTACAAAACCTGTTGGGGATAAATTAAAGACATGAAAATTGGCTTTGCCTGCTACTTTTTTAGTAAATCGTTCGGTAACGCTAATGTTTCTAGCGTTTTTTAAGGCTGGACCAGCATTTCTTTGAATAACCGTAGCTACTAACCTTTCGGCAGCAGCAATGGGAATTTCCTTAGCAAAGATATTGGTAGTGCTTAAAAATAAGAAAATTAAAAGAAAAATTTGTAGTGCTTTCTTCATAATAGTTGTAGTAATTTAATGGTTCAAATTTTTGATGTAGGATAGTAATTGAACACGCTTTCCTTGTAAATATAAAAATATTTTGTGGAGCTTATAAAATTATCAATTAGAAATAGTAATTTTTTAGTAAAATGTCAATATTTTAACAAAATCAATGTGTAGTCCCCAAAATAATTCCACATTCTAAGAAACTGCACACTTTCATTGACCTTTTGATATTAAGACTAAAAATAGATTGGAAGTCACTTCTTGTAAATAATTATGTTTTGCTCGTGTTTTATGAGATAAAAGTAAAGCAATAAATTTAATGTTCATTATTTTCAGAAATAATTGAAATCTTAATAGATGTAAGTTATCTTTGTCTTAATAAAGACATCAAAAAAGGTAGATTATGCAAATTAAAAATGAAGCGCATTATAAGAACCAATGGATTGTCCAAGACGTACTGGCTGATTTTGAGGTAGAAAATGTTTGGCAATTTCCAGTTACTTTACAAAAAGAGCACACGATTCCCCTTTTCCAAGCCCAATTATTTGCAGCCATGGAACAGCTTTCTCAAAAAGGTTTAGCTGGCTTACTATTCAAATTTCGCTTTTTTTTGGGCCGACTTTTCGGTTGGGATACACCTGATGCCACTAGCAATAATTCCTTAAAAAAAGAAGCATTCGAGAAAGATATTTTCAACAATATCAATTGACTCCAGAGGAATTAAAGTCAGTTGGAGACGCTGATTTTGAACCAGTTTATGTCTTAGATGATGAATCTTTAGCAGAAATAAAAAATGAAACGGTTCATGCAGGATTGCATTTATCAAAAGCTTTCATAAATGATGCTTACACGGTTCAAATGGCAGTCTATGTAAAACCAAAAGGTCGATTGGAAAAATACTATATGACTTTAATAAAACCCTTTAGAATGGTTATCGTCTATCCTGCTATGATGAAAATGGTAGGTCGCCATTGGTCCACCTATTTGCAGGAAGAAACGAAATAACCACGACTTTTTAACAAGTTGACAACATCCTTGGCTGCAAAAAATAAGTAAAATAAGCTATCTTTGCGGAAATTTTTCATCAACAATTTAAACCTAACCGTTATGAGATTAAAGCAAGCTTTACTATTGCTTTGTTTAGCGATTTTCACGGTAGCTGATATAGCTGCACAAGCGTTAAAATTCCCAACATTAGACCCCAGTCCAATGGATGCTGCTCACTATCCAAGAAGAGCGGCTTTCAAAAACTATTTAGATGCAGACGACCCAGATAGAGTGCAAAAAATCAAAGTACTTTACTGTCGACCAAATAAAAAAGATAGAGTTATTTTTGGTGATTTAGTGCCTTACGGTCAAACTTGGAGATTAGGCGCTAATGAAGCAACTGAGATTACTTTCTTTGCACCTGTTGAAATTGGTGGTTCTTATGTACCCGCAGGTACTTACACCATGAATGCAGATATTTTCCAAAATCAATGGATGGTTAGAGTTTCTACCGAGCGCTTTGTAGCTGGAACTTCTGATTTAGACCCTGCTAAGATTATTGCAACGGCTGCTGCTGAAGTTTCTTCTATTTCTAAAACAAGAGAAGAATTTACTATCGGATTCCAAAAAGTAGATGCAGGTAATGTAAATATGATTTTTGAGTGGGATAATACTAGAGCAACGATGCCAGTTAGTTTAAATCCTGCAATGATGGCTGGAGCGGATTCTAGTCCAATGGATTTAGTTCAGTTTCCAGTAAACTCTCGATTCCAAAATTTCCGTAAGCCAGTTGAAGAGGCAAAAGTGAGAGTTGTATACTCCCGTCCGCAAAAGAAAGGAAGAAATGTTTTCGGTGATTTATTGAAGACTGGAGATATGTGGAGAGTTGGCGCGAACGAAACAACGTTGATTACTTTCTTTCAAGATGTAACCATTAATGGTACGAAAGTAAAAAAAGGTCAATATGGTTTATTTGCTAAAGTAAATGAAGGAAGTTGGGATTTTATCGTTCACAAGAATACTCAGTCTTGGGGAAATCCTAACCACGATGACAAAGATAATGTTGTAACAGTTAGTGCTAAAACCTCAAAAACACCTAGCACTGTTGAAGCTATGACTATCTTATTAGAAGCAAATGGTGCGGATGCTATTGATTTAATTGTTGCTTGGGACGATACTATGGCTAAATTGCCTATTTCTTTGAAGTAATAAAACGGTGACAGTAGACAGTCAGCAGTGGCAGTAAGCAGTAAAGCCTTGATTTTCAATGCTAAAATTTTGCTAAACACAATTAGTTGAACAGTCTCTTCACGGTTAGGGAGCAGGCAATAAATAACCTACCAGAAGATGTGGTTTTAGTTTGTTCTTGTACAAGGCGGGAAAAACGGAGTTATGCCGTAGCATAATGAGTATTTTCCCAACGCCGTAGAAGGACAAAATAAAGCCGCAGAAATGGTAGATTATATTTTTCCTGTTCCCTTAAATGGTTTTTCTATTAACCTCTAACGTATTCCTAATACATTAATAAATATCGAACTCGTCGGATGATTACATCATCGGGTAAGTTCAATTAGCTTATTTCAAAAAATATCGAAGAGAAAACCCCTTCGATATTTTTTTATGTTACTTTGATAAATCTTTTCGTTGCCTTGATTTCTAGATTTTTTCTTTCCTTCCTGCTTTATTTTACAACCTTTCTTCTTTAAAATCGTAAGAGATTTCTGCCTTATTAGCAAATACCTTCCCCACATCAAAATCAACTTTGTTAGGCGCTTACACAAAATTTAAAACCAACAAATTGTCGATAATTTAAAATGTCGATAATTGTTAATTTCAAATTCAAATTCAACCTCAAATTCCCACCGAAGGTGGTTTAAAATTGAAAATTTGAAATTGAAAATTGAAAATTAAATTTTACTTAGATACTAAGGTAAATACTTTCTACTTCCACTAGTGGTTAGTCAAGATAAAATTTGATGGGATGGTTAGGTCAAACACTTGGAGGCTTTAGAGTCGCTCCAAGGTTTCTGCCGCCTGACCTTGAAGCGTCTTCAAGGCCTTCAAGGGTCTATTCGTCAAAAATGATACCCTCACTTCAAATTTGGTCGAACACTAGTTAGGGATGAGGCAATAAATAACCTACCAGAAATGACGAGATTATTTTTTCTTTTAGCAAAGCAAAATTTTTTAGCATAGCCGTTGCTACGTTGAAAAATTTTAATGCAGCTAAAAGGAAAAAGAATCCGTCAGGCTGGTA
>JBGCFJ010000942.1:0-3363 GCA_045106885.1 Saprospiraceae bacterium | reverse complement strand
AAACAGGTCGCTCAACAAGTAGGTATCAAAAATAGGGTCGTATCCATTCCAAATCATCCAGCATCAGATGAAGAAATTGTAGCTATTTATGAAGCAGCCATTACCGAGAAAACCCGCTTGCTAATGGTTTGCCATATTATTAATGTTACTGGTCATATTCTACCGATTAGAAAAATATGTGATATGGCGCATCGACATGGAGTAGATGTGATGGTGGATGGGGCGCACGCAGTAGGACATTTTCAATTTTCCATGAAGGAATTGGATTGTGATTATTATGGAAGTAGTTTGCATAAATGGCTGAGTGCGCCTTTAGGTGCTGGATTGCTTTTTGCCAAAAAGGAGAAAACGGCTAAAATATGGCCAAGATTTGCGGATTGGGGAAAAGAACCCAGTGATATAAGACGCTTAAATCATACAGGAACCCATCCTGCTCATACTGATTTAGGCGTAGGGAGTGCCATTGATTATTTAGAAGCTTTAGGGTTTGAGCGTAAAGAAGCTAGAATGCGTTATTTACAGAATTATTGGACGGATAAAGTTAGGACTGTACCTAATATTAGGGTCAACACCCCTGTAGAAAGACATCGGTCATGTGGTATTGCTAATGTGGGCGTTATAGGAATGAAACCAAAAGATATGGCAAAAACCTTATTGGATAAATATAAAATCTGGACAGTCGCCATTGATGGGGCAGGCGTGCATGGTTGTCGAATCTCCCCTAATATTTATACGACTACTGCGGAGTTGGATGTTTTTGTGGAGGCGCTAAAAGAAATGGCGGGTTAGTAGGCGGAAAGGCGGAAAGGCGGAAAGGCGGAAAGGCGGAAAGGCGGAAAGGCGGAAAGGCGGAAAGGCGGAAAGGCGGAAAGGCGGAAATTTGCTGAAAAATAAATTGGAGATTTGTTGCAAAAAAAGCACGATTTAATTGGGATAATCAAATCGTGCTTTTTAAATTCTGCTAACTGCACTACGCTTTATAAGCAGGTTTATAAGATTTTTTATCAATAATCATTTTAGCGATAATTTCTTTCATGATTTCAGAAGTACCCCCATAAATTGGTGCGATTCGAATATCTCTATACATTCTACCAATTGGGTATTCTTCCATAAAACCGTATCCGCCGAACATTTGTAAACATTCATAAACAATGCTATTGGCTAAATCACTTGTTTTTAATTTAAGCATCGAACATTCTTTAACTACATGTTCTCCTTGTGCAAGCCGATAACTGGTTAAGTTACAGAATGCCTTCCATGCCTCAATATCCGAAGCCATATCTGCTATGCGATGCCGAAGTACTTGAAATTTATTGATAGATTTACCAAAAGCCATTCTTTCAGAAATATATTGTAAAGTAATATCTAAGGCATGTTCCATAAAACCCATATTACTTTGGGCAAGCGTTAATCGCTCTACTTGCAAACTTTCCATCATATAATAAAAACCTTTTCCTTCTTCACCTAGTAGATTTTCTTTTGGTACTTTTACATTATTAAACGCTAATTCTGCTGTATCAGAACATCGAATGCCAACCTTATCTAATTTACTTTTAGTAATCCCATCTGAATCTAAATCTATCACCATCATGGAAATGCCCGATTCCGTTTTAACTGCGGCTACCGTATAATCACCATAATATCCATTAGAAATAAAAGTTTTAGAACCATCTACAATATAATGGTCACCTTCTAGTCTAGCCGTTGTCCGAATAGCTCTTAAATCAGACCCTGCAAAAGGTTCGGTCATAGATAAAGAGCCTACTTTTTCACCTGCTACACTTGGTACTAAATATTTTTCTTTAATAAAAGATGTCCCTGCATGGACTAAGTAATTCATTGCTAAATAAGAATGTGCAGAGATGGTGGTCGCAAAACCAGAACTACCCGTTCGACCCAATTCTTCACATAAAATGGTGGTATATAGAAAATCTAAGCCCATTCCTCCATATTTCTCTTCTACCTCTAAACCAAGAAAGCCCATTTCTCCCATCTTTTTAAAAATACTTCTATCGACTTTGCCAACGCTTTCCCATTCATTAATATAAGGTGAAACCTCTGCTTTGAAAAAATCTTGCAAAGTACTTCTAAATAATTCGTGTTCTTCTGTGAAAAATAGGCTTTTCATATTATATATTTTTGCGTGAGACATTAATGTTATTATTTTTTAGCGAAAATTCGCTAAAAATGTTTCTTTTGTCAAAAATACATTTTTTTTTGAAAAGCGCCTAATGATGAATCAATTATGAAATGATAGATATGTCTTTTTTATGGAAAGATACCTTTAGGCTCAGGCTGACAACTGTGGCTACCCGTCTAAGATTGGATATTTTCGACAACAGCGAATCTATATTCGCTGCTCCGAGCGTCGGAAAATATAGATTTTCCATTGTCTGTCCTAAATTTGAGTGTCCAACTTTAGACGGGTAGCCATAACTGTCATACTGCTAACTGTTTACCTGCCTACTGCGTATATCCCTCTGGAAGTTTTGTTTCATGTCCTTTCACCGATAATCTTTCAATAATCTCCTGTTGTTCTGGGTAGTTTTTTGATAAAAATTCGATAGTGCCTCCTTCAAAACAAGTTCCTGTAAAACCTGGAGACATAGTGCAGCCAAATAAGGCGTATTCGCTTTCTGGCAGTAATTCTGCGGCTTGCCAAACGTGAGCAGGTATCGTAAATTGTACTTTTTGTTGTTGCAATACATCATTCCCCATGATGACTTTTTGATACTCACCATTTGGATGTAACAAATGCAAGACAAAAGCTTGCCCTTTATAAAAATGCCACACTTCATCGTGGGTTAAGCGATGAAAACAAGAAACACTTAATGGGGCTTGACAATAAAGGCCAATAATAGCGGTTCCAACTGGACCATTTTCTATTGTTCTTTTGGAGACATACGTACTTTTATAAAAAGTGCCTTCTAGTGGAATTCTATCAAATTGATAATGGGCTATAATGGATTTTATTTTTTTAGTCATCTTTTTTTTCTTTCGGATTAAGTTTTAGCATTAGTATTCCTGCTAATAAACCACCTATTATACTAGCAAAAATCATACTCCAAGAGATGGAGTAATTTGATTTTCCATTATAAATATAATTGGATATTAAAATGCCAAGAATAAAAGGAAATGAGTAAGAGAGCATTCTTTTCATTACTTTATTTAATTTTAGTTAACAACTTTATTTTGTGCTATTTGTGTCAAAAAGTACATGTGTTTGAGTGTAAATGTAAGCTACACTCGTTAAAAAAAACGCCATGTCCTCTATGAACGCTGTACCTCTGTGGTGAAAAAAATGTTAGTTTATTTTTGTCTTAGTACTTATAAAATAATTAGGCAAAGTGGCAGAAATAATCA
>JBGCFJ010000941.1:0-3425 GCA_045106885.1 Saprospiraceae bacterium | reverse complement strand
CTAATCTTTCAGGTGCAGCTTATCAAGTTGTAGTAACCGATGCCAACGGTTGTCAAGGTACTGCTACAGTAGCAGTCAATGCAACTAATAATAATATGACTTTAAGTACTAGCACAACAGATGCAAGTTGTGGTGTAACTGACGGCACAGCAATTGTTATCGTAACTGGTGGAGTTGCCCCTTATACTTATGCGTGGAATGATGCTATCAATCAACAAACTGCCACTGCTACCAACCTAGCAGCAGGTACTTATCAAGTGATTGTAATTGATGCAAATGGTTGTCAAAATCGTGCAACTGTTACTATTGTGACTAATCCTGCCACAAGTACAATTATTTTAAGTACGATGACCACTAATACGACTTGTAGTAATAGAAATGGAACTATCTCCTTAGACATTAACGGAGGAACCGCTCCTTATACTTTCGTCTGGGATAATGATATTGGAAATATTAAGGACCCAAATAATCTTGGAGCAGGCGTATACAGAGTCGTTGTAACCGATGCAAACGGTTGTAGTAATACAACTGCTGTAATAATCGCCGAAGAAGGAGCATTTAGTGTTTCTTTGGATACGACGAATATCTCTTGTAATGGAGGAAATGACGGAACAGCAACTGCAATGCCAGACGGCGGCACAGCACCATATACTTATGCTTGGTCAAACGGTGGAGGAATAGCCGCTTTAACTAATTTAAGTGCAGGCACCTATACCGTCACAGTAACGGATGCTGCTGGCTGTCAAAGTATTGCCTCTTCTACTTTATTGAATACAGCCCTTTTAACAGTTTCAGCAACACCTAATGGTACGGATTGTATTAATCCAAATGGTTCTGCTATAGCTATGGTTACTGGCGGAACACCAGGGTATACTTTTCAATGGAGTGATGCCAATAATCAAATAACTCAATCTGTAGTTAATTTAGCGCCAGGAGATTATACAGTTACCGTTACAGATATGAATGGTTGTACCGCTACCGCTACGACTACTATTGACCCTAGCATGGGTTTAATGGTCACTTTAGCAACTACTAGCACCTTATGTAATGGAGAAAGTAGTGGTGCTATCATGGCAAATGTAGCCAATGGAACAGCCCCATTTAGTTATACGTGGAATAATTCTTTACCCGATGCCGCTAGTTTTACAGGCTTATCACAGGGAACTTATCAAGTAACGGTAACGGATGCTAATGGTTGTTTCGGAACAGCAGAAGCCAAAGTTCGTGGAGCCGATTCTTTAATCGTTATTTCTGTGGTGGAAGATGCAGCTTGTAATGCAGATGATGGAAGAGCTAGATTAGAGGTCACAGGAGGCGCTTCCCCTTATACTTATGTCTGGGATGCTCCGTTAAACACTACGACATCAGTGGTAACAGGTCTAACACCAGGAGGTTATAGTTTTACAGTCACAGATGCCAATGGATGTACCTATTCAGACGCTATAGCTGTTTTTAGAAAAACCAATTGTGATACTTGTAAAGTAGTTGGCGGACTTATCAATACATCCGATTCTCTAACTATTTGTGCTGGAGATGGTATTCCTGATAATATTACCGTTAATCTAACTGGTAATTCGGGAACGAATACTAGTTGGATTGTCACCGATGAAGCTTTAAATATTTTAGACTTACCTAGCTCTAATGCTTTCGATTTTGACGGTGCAGGTTTCGGTACTTGCTATATTTGGAGTGTTTCTTATGATAATCCTATTGGCGGTTTAATTATTGGACAAAACGCAGCTAACCTAACGGGTTGCCATGAATTATCTAATAAATTAGTCGTTGTCCGACAAGATTGTTCGCCCGTTGATCCTTGCACCGTCACCCCAAGTTCAATTACTACAGATGATTCAATTGTATTTTGTGTAGGAGATGGAAATGCAGATAGTGTAAAAGTCAATTTAACCAATGGGACAGGCGCTTTTTCTAGTTTTATTATTACAGATACAGAATCTAACATTTTAGATATTTCTACCGCAACAATTTATGATTTTGAAAATACTGCCGCAGGCATTTGTCTACTTTGGAATATTACTTACGAAGAAGACTTAACTGGATTATCTGTAGGCAGCACGATTAATAATTTGACAGGCTGTTATAAATTATCAAATGTCTTAACAATTGTTAAACAAGATTGTAGTACAAATTGTACCGATTTTAATGGAAGTGTCACTATCAATAATCCTGCGGGTAATAATATTTGTGCCAAAGCACAAGTAAATTTATCAACAACATCCACTGAAACTGGTCTTACTTATAATTGGACAGCAACAGGAGGTAATTTTGATAGTAGTACAAGTGCTACACCAACGTATTCCATGATGATGCCTGGGACTTATCAAATATTAGTAACCGTTAGCAAAGAGGAATGTGTTACGAGAGATAGTACCACGATTACTATTCTTTCTGGCCCAGAAGTAAACCTAACACCAACAGATATTGCGTGTCAAGGAATCAATGATGGTCTTATTTCTACAACGGTTACTGGAGGTACTGCGCCCTATACTTATAGTTGGAGTGATGGAACTATTGGAAATGTAGCCAACCCAGCTAATCTAGTAGCTGGCACTTATAATTTGACCCTTACTGATGCCAATGGCTGTTCAACTACAGGGTCAGCTACGATTAATACAGGAACAACTATGACCCTTAATTTAACTTCCACAGATATTGCTTGCAATGCTACAAATCAAGGTAGCATTAATACAAGTATTAATGGAGGTACTGCACCTTATACTTACATTTGGAGTGATAATAATCTTGGAAACATCCCCAATCCAAATAACTTAACTGCTGGCACTTACAGTTTAATGGTAGTCGATGCGAATGGTTGTTCCGCTACAGATTCAGTGACCATCAATAGTGGGGTTATGATAACGGTCAATCTTACGCCCACCAATTCTGTTTGTGGCGGAAGCGATGCTGGTAGTATTACTTCAACAGTAAGTGGAGGAACCGCTCCTTATACTTATAGTTGGAATAATGGAGCTACTTCGGATATCCTAGAAAATCTTGTCGCTGGTCTTTACGAAGTGACCGTCACAGATGCCAATGGCTGTCAAGGAATCACCAATACAACCGTCAATGATGGTACAAATATTAATATTACTTTAGTGCCAACTACGCCACTTTGTCTTGATGGAAATGATGGGACTATCACCTCAATAATTAGTGGTGGAACTGCTCCTTATACTTATAGTTGGAGTAATGGCATAAATGATGTCTCTACTTTAACAAATCTCGTCGCAGGCACTTATAATTTAACAGTCACCGACGCCAATGATTGTACCGTAATTGGAACAGCTACCGTCAACGATGGCGCAACAATTGAGGTTACGCTAACTCCAACTGCCCCATTCTGTGCGGGTGTCAATGATGGCAATATTTCTTCAACTGTTAGTGGTGGAACTGCACCTTATACTTAT
>JBGCFJ010000940.1:0-9866 GCA_045106885.1 Saprospiraceae bacterium | reverse complement strand
CATAATTACAGGAGTTGAAAATTACGTCAATTTGATATTTAATGACTGATAATCAATTGATTAAATTTTTTATGGCTACTACAAATTTAAGAATATTCTTCTTTTTATAAAAAGTAATTTACAACGTTAGGCGGGTAGCCCTGTATAATAGTTGAGCTCTAAAATGCTGGTGTCGAATTAAAACTCCTAACCAGCAGCACTTGACAAATTAGAATTTAACAGGTCAACCCTTTGCCCTACGCCCAATGCTCTTTGCTAAATAGTAACATAATAAATTCAAACAATGCGAAATTCCTTATGTCTTTTTGCCCTATTTTTACTATGTTTTAGTTGTAAAAATGATGCGACTAATAAATCTACCTCAAAAATTGATTTGCCCGACCCATTGGAGGGTTTAACAATTAGTTCTAAGGTTTTTGGAGAAACCCCAGATGGAACTGCTTTTTTATATACGCTCACCAACAAAAATGGAATGGAAGTCTGCATTTCCAATTACGGGGGGATAATTACTTCTTTAAAAGTACCTGACAACAAAGGGGTTTTAGCGGATGTTGTGCTAGGTTTTGATAGCCTTTCAGGCTATATGAGTTCTGCTAATCCTTATTTTGGAGGGATTATCGGTCGTTATGGAAATAGAATAGCTAAGGGGCAATTTAGTATCAATGGAAAAGGGTATGCCTTGGTGTCCAATGATGGACCTAATCATTTACACGGAGGTAATAAGGGCTTTGATAAAGTAATTTGGGAAAGCCATGAAACATCTGGAGGAGATTCCAAAGGGGTCACTTTGACTTATCTAAGTAGAGATATGGAAGAGGGGTATCCAGGGAATTTATCCGTAAAGGTTTTTTATTTACTAAATAACCAAAATGAATTGATGATTCGTTACGAAGCGAATACTGATAAGCCAACGGTTTGTAACTTAACGAATCACACCTATTTTAATTTGAAAGGAGAAGGGAATGGTGATATTTTAGACCATGAAATAAAAATTGATGCGGATTGGTTGACGCCTGTTGACAAAACCTTGATTCCTACTGGAGCATTGATGGCAGTAAAAGGGACGCCTTTTGATTTTAGAATATTTAAATCTATCGGAAAAGATATTGAAGCTAAAGACCCTCAAATAAAATTTGGTATGGGGTATGACCATAACTTTGTGCTTGGAGAGACGGATGGAAAAAGAAAGCGAGTAGCCACGGTAATAGAACCAACTTCAGGAAGACGAATGGAAGTTCTATCGGAAGAACCAGGGGTTCAATTTTATACAGGGAATTTTTTAGATGGAACGATTGCGGGTAAAAACGGGCATAAGTATGGTTTTCGTACAGGCTTTTGTTTAGAGACGCAACATTATCCAGATTCTCCTAATCAACCAAAATTTCCTTCTACTTTATTAATGCCAAGGGAATCTTATAAAACTTCTACGGTTTATAAATTTTCTGTGCAAAAAGAAAATTGAGGGGGCTAGTTGCTAGTTGTTTTATGGCAACTAGCAACTTATAATTCCTCCGCCTCTTCTAAAACATAAGTCAGGCTATTAATATCTTTTTCATTTAATTGTAAGATACCCTTAAAAGCTACTCGGTCATCTGTGTTATATCTTTTGATAGCACTAGGCTTCATATTGAGTTGTAAAACGGTTTCTGGACCAGCACCGCCACAAAAGAAACAAGTAGAGTTTGGATTTCTAGATAAAACGTAGGTAATCCCCATTGGATCCATTGGTATCATATAGCCTGTAATGCTGATTTCTTTACCCGCCATTTTCTCTATGGATTCACCAAAAGTAGCGTGATTATAGCTTAAAATAGCATCCTCTGTTTCTTTCTTTTCTTCAAAAGTTACGTCTGCCAAACTTATCCAACCTATATTAGTTTGGGCAAATAGGGTAGAAGATAACACACTTAGAAAAATAAAAAAGGGTAGTAATAGTTGTTCTTTTTTCATAAAGTCGAATTGGCTTATTACTAGATATTTTTTGGACACAGAACACACAAAGATTTGAAAGTCTAATAAATTGCCACTCTGAGTTCTCTGTGTCCAAAATTATTTTGCTCAGTAGTAAGTTCGTATTGGTCAATATTTTAGATAATCATTTAAGGGGGTTAAGAGCAATTTGTCCATACTTTTTTTGACGCTGATTATTAAGAGGATACTATGATTGACTACAAAACTAATAAACAATCAAAACTAATAAAACCCACTATTTTCTTGATTTTTTTACGGGTTCCCTTCATCAAAATCATAAAAATCAGCGAAATCAGCGTCAAAATAAATGAGGAATCATTTTTCTTAGCCCTTCTAATAATAACTATAAAAATAAATAAAAGGGTCTTCTTTTTCCTTGTTTTAACAGAATTATAACCGCTCCCATAATAAGACATCTTGTAGTAACAATCCCTTAGCTTCAAAAGGCGTAGTTGATAACAAAAGCTCCCGATTATCAGATGAAAAATCGAACGTTCTGACTAAATTAGTTCCAATCCAATTTGGAAATAAGCACATATCCACTTGATGGATAACTGTATTTTTCGCTACCTCGAATCGGCCAGCATAAGAAGTATATCCACGAAAAGCCTTTTTCATTTCTTCTGGAGTCCCTTTCCAAGGGTGAGCGATTTCAAAATTAGGCCTATCGGGATTCATTAATAAAGCCGTCATTCTGCCTTCTTTAGTATATAAAATATTGCCCTTACAATTTTTCCCATAAGGATAGGTGAAAACAGTACCATCTCCTTTTACGATTTTGTAATACACTAAATTCCAAGTACCTATAAATCTTTCTTTCATAATGTTTTGAGATTAGACATAGAGACCACCTGCCCGAATATTCAGGCGAGCGGGTTTCATTGAGAAAATAGAGACAGTTCCCGATTTAACTATTGATACCGCTCCACCAATCGCCGCTTATACAACTTCCCATTATCTTTCCGAGGTAGCGCTTCGTCGAAATCAAAGGACCGAGGCACTTTTATTTTTGCCAATCGTTCTCGACAAAAAGCCATTAATTCAGCTTCTAATTCTGGTCCAGCATCGGTCCAATTTTTAGGTTGTACAACTGCTTTTACTTCCTGTCCAAATTCTTCGTGCGGAATACCAAAAACGGCAACGTCTGCCACTTTAGGGTGATTAATGATTTGATTTTCAATCTCTTGTGGATAAATATTTACACCACCCGAAATAATCGTAAAATTCTTACGGTCCGTTAAATATAAATAGCCGTCTTTGTCCATGAATCCGACATCTCCGACGGTACTATGTCCATCTTTAGAATAAGCCTTGGTTGTCTTTTTCGCTTCATTATGGTATTTAAAAACATTACCACCTTTGAAATAAACATTGCCGATTTCTCCTCTTGGCATTTCGTTTCCGTCATCATCTAAGATAAAACATTCTCCAACAAAGGCTTTTCCGACCGACCCTTTATGTGTCAACCATTCTTGTGAAGTGATGGCAGTTAATCCATTGCCTTCACTTGCGCCATAATATTCAAATAAAACAGGGCCCCACCAATTAATCATTTTTTCTTTGATTTCAATAGGACAAGGAGCAGCCGCATGCAAGGCCAACATCATAGAACTAACATCATATTTTTCTATCGCCTCCGTAGGCAATTTGAGCATCCGAACAAACATAATCGGTACCCATTGACTATAATTAGCCTTGTATTTTTCAATGGCTGCCAAGGATTTGATTGCATCAAATTTGCTCATGATTAAAGAAGTGCCCCCAAACATAGTATTGACCATATTATAAGCCATTGGTGCGGCATGATATAATGGGGCAGGGGAGAGGTATTGTACATGTGGGCCAAACTTGAAATTTTGCCCAATAGATTCTAAAACTGGATTTGTTTCCAGAATATTTTCTGACCTTGGAGGAGTAAAAACGCCTTTTGGTAAGCCTGTTGTTCCAGAAGAATAGAGCATGGTTGTACCTTGAATTTCATCTGCTATCGGATGCGTAGGCAATCCTTCCAAAGCTGTTTCTAAAGAAGCAAAACCTGTTGAAGTTCCATCCACCATTAAATGATGATTCACATTAGGTGCTTTAGCTTTTAAACCAGTTGCTAATTCGGTAAATTTTTTGGTCGTGATAAATAATTTTGCCTCACAATTATTGATAATATAAGCGACTTCTTCTTCTAATAAATGCGTACTCATCGGCGTGATAATCAAACCAGAACGCATGGCTGCCCAAACGATGACAAAAAATCTAATATGATTCTCCATCAAAATGGCTATATGGTCTTTGGGTTGTAAGCCTAATTGTCGGAACAAGTGAGCTAATTGATTGGATTGCTCTTCTAATTGTAAATAAGTGATGGTTTCTCCTGATTCCGTCATCACAAAAGCTGGTTTATTGGGCGTGGATTTGGCGTAAATACTTGGATGTGGCATTATTACGTTTTTTTAATTTTAAAAGGAAGAGGATTTTTAATTATTTTCATTAGGCGCTTACACAAAATTTAAAACCAACAAATTGTCGATAATTTAAAATGTAGATAATTGTTAACCTCAAATCCAAATTCAACTTCAACCTCAAATTCCCGCCGAAGGTGGTTGAAAATTGAAAATTGAAAATTAAATTTTCCTTAGCTTCTAAACTCAATTCTGCTCCATTTTTCAGGTAAATGGGTATCATAAACCCCAAAACCATAGCGGGATGTGGCTGAACTTCTTTTCCACTTACCACTAGTCTTTTAAAAAACTATTACATAAAAGGATTCACTAAGTACTTTTTCCCACTTTCTTGCTTGGCGTAAGCACAAATGGTATCTGGCAAAATAGCCTCTTCTAAAGAAATTTCCTTATAAAATTCACTTTTAAAAGTAGTTTTTATTTCATCGGCAACTCGTTGTCGCATTTGCGCAAATTTCTCTTGTCCGACTCTTTGAATAATGGGCGTAATCAACCAACCACCAACACTCCAGTACATCCCATAACTTCTTTTTAGCGTAGTTGGCGTTTGTGCTAAACCACCATAAATATACACTTGCTTATGCGTTACAGAACCGTATCGACTATAAGTGGTCGCTTTCTTTTGTTCTGAAATTTCCATAGCAGATAATAACTTGTCCACCATTTCTCCACCTCCAATAGCATCAAAACCTAAAGTAGCGCCAGTTTCTGAAATAGCAGCGATTAAATCTTTCATAAAAGTAGGAGCGCTAGAATTACAGATGTACTTTGCCCCAATAGATTTTAATAAGTCCACTTGCGCCTCTTTTCGTACAATATTAACCAACGGAATATTATCATCTTGACAAACTTTGACTAACATTTGCCCTAAATTAGAAGCTGCTGCTGTATTTATCATAGCAGTATGATTTTCCATACGCATCGTTTCTACCATGCCTAATACCGTAAGTGGATTTACACAAGCTGCTGCTGCTTCTCTTGCAGTTGTTCCTGCATTCATCGGCATACAAGACATTGCTGGCACACATCGGTATTGTGCGTAAGCATTTCCACCAAAAAGGGCGACTACTTTGCCTAACAAATGTTGTGCATCTGCACCTGCAGCTACGACCGTACCTGCACCTTCATTTCCGCCAGGTAAAGACATACCAAAACGACCTTTATAGGCTGGTAAATAAGCTGCTGGAATTTGAACGGGTGTTTTAGGGGCTTCATTTGTCCCAAAAACACTGGGGGTGCCTAAAGAGGAAAAACCAATCACGACGGCTACATCCGATGGATTGATAGCGGTTGCTTCAATTTTGACAATGACTTCATGTGCTTTTGGAGTAGGAACATCAACGTTTTCAATGCTTAAAGTTAATGTACCATCACTTTTTACTAATGACCTTAATTCTTTTGCTTTTGTTGGAATAGTTGTAGACATTTTATATAATTTATTTAGAGTGTTTTGTTTAGAGCTTTTGTTTTGGGTGCATCTCAAAATGTCGCATTAAAATTAATGGGACATTAAAAGTAGCTTAGACCTCTGGTCTGAGTAGCCTTAGCATACCTACTCAGACCAGCCGTCTAAGCTACGAACGACAATTTGAGATGTGCCTTTTGTTTTTGCCAATTGCTCTTTTGAATTTGTATTTTATGGAGTGAGGTGATGAGGTGAAGAGTAGGAATTTACCTAAATCTCTATGCTTACCTCATTCACCTCATTCCCTTATTCATCTCATTCCCTCATTAAAAAACTCAAAATCCCTTTACATTAATAGGATAATCTAATTTTGCTGCTTTCGTTTTTGCTAAATCAATTTCTATGGTGAAAAATGGATGTTTAGTACTAGTTTTACCCAATAGCTCACCATCCATAGGTTGAGCAATCCAGCCCGTTCCGCCCCATTGAAAACCGTCTTTTCCTCGTCCACTTCTATTGGAACTCAGACAATAAGCTCCAGAAATTAATGCTAGTGTTTGCCCGCATTTTAACCATTGAGGAATAGAAGATTTGCCTGTAGCTCTTGGCACTAATAATAAATCAATGCCTGCTTTGGCGTATTGTCTGGCATATTCGGTAAACCAAATTTCTGTACATAATAGAAAACCTACTTTTATACCAGCGACTTCGACTACTTGAAAATCTGGTTCGGTTTTATCAAACCAAGATGCTTCCCAAAAAACAGCTTCTTCTGGAAAAAAATGTTTGGAATGGACTTTTACATGTCCACTTTCTTTTGTCCAAACAAAGGCCGTATTATGAAATTTATCACCAGCAAAAACAGGCTTAGAATAGGCCACCATTTTGGTGTTTAATTCCTCAATTCGGGTTAACCAATCTTCATGTTTTTTAACTGCGGCTAATTGCTTTTCTTTTTGGACAGTTTTTTCATCAGCCATCCATTCCGAAAAAGGCATTTCATTTAATAAAACAAAATCGCTTTGTTCCGCTTGTAAATGAAGCACTAATTTTTCCCATGCCTTTTTAAATGTATGTTCTTTATCTGGCAATTGACAGACTGTAACCTTCATGTAACTTTACTTTTGTGGTTAGCAAAATTTACTCATTTTCTAATTTACTCATTTACTCATTCATCCCTAAGAAACCAACAAGCCACCATCCAAAGGAATAATATTACCTGTCATAAAACTGCCTGCTTTGGACGTTAAATAGATAACCAAACCAGCAATATCTGTAGGCTGACCAATTCGACCGACTGGATTTCTAGCACCTAATGCTTCATGGTCAAAATGAGAAGTCATTTTACTAGGGAAAAAACCAGGCGCAATGGCATTGACTAAAATATGGTCCTTGGCTAATTCATGTGCCAATACTTTTGTTAAATGATTACAAGCGGCTTTACTGGCATTATAAGAAACAGCAGAGAGTCCACCGTGGGTAATTCCTGCAATGGAACTAATATTAATAATTCTACTTGGGTCTGCCTGATTCCCTCCAGCTTTCAATAAAGGCAATAAGCTTTTGGTCAAAAAGAAAACGGATTTTACATTTAAATCCATGACTTTATCCCAGCCTGCTTCTGGAAAACTTTCAATCGGTGCCCCCCAAGTAGCACCAGAATTATTGACTAAAATATCTAATTGGTTTTCTCTTTCTCCTAATGCGGTTGCCAATGCCTCGATATTTTCCACATCTAAAAGATTGGTAGGTAAGGCAATACAAGTCCCATATTGACTCATTTCTACGGCAAAGGCACTGCATGCTTCTGCTGAACGAGAACTAATATAAACTTTTACACCAGATTCTACTAACCCTCTCGTAATCATCGCGCCGATTCCTTTAGCACCACCTGTAACTAAGGCTACTTTGCCTTCTAAACTGAATAAATTTTCTAACATATTTTTGAAATTGAATAAGGAGTGTATGTAGTTTTTTTCGACGCTGATTTCGCTGTTTGAAGTTATGATTTGTTATGTTTTTCTATAAAAAAACTTGTGTTTTGAGAAGAAAAAATCATAAGCAATCATAATAATCAGCGAAATCAGCGTCAAAAATTATAAGCTTTTTCATGCACGCCTTAATTTTAATTTTAATTTGAAGTTGAGATTGAATTTGAACTTGATTAAGCATTCGACCCACCATCAACTGGCAAAGCAACACCATTCAAATAACTAGCATCTTCACTACATAACCAACATATAGTCTTAGCGACTTCTTCCGCTTGCCCAAAACGACGCATAGGAACAGATTTGAGCATGATTTGCCTTAAATCTTTATTAACTGACATATAATTATCTCCCATTGGCGTTTCTATAACGGTAGGACAAACTGCATTGATTCTTATGCCGTATTTCCCATATTCGGTAGCGGCAGTTTTGGTCATCCCAACAACGGCATGTTTACTAGCAGCATAAGCACCCATTCTAGGGGCGGAACGAATACCCGCAGCAGAAGCGGTATTTACGATATTGCCACTTTTTTGGGCTTTCATTACTTTGAGTGCGGCTCGCATACAATAAAATACCCCCGTTTGGTTAACAGCAATTGTTTTTGCCCAATGCTCATCGGTGATTTGGTCAAAGAAATAAAGTCCTTGCCCAATACCTGCATTGTTAATAATATGGTCTAACTGTCCGTAGGTTGCTAGACAAGTATCAATTAATGCCTGTACTTCTGCTACTTCCGCCACATTGGTTTTTACAAAAATAGCTTGCCCGCCGTTTTTTGTGATAATCGCTACCGTTTCTTGCCCCCCAGTTTCGTTAATATCAGAAACGACGACATTTGCGCCTCGTTTGGCAAATGCTATCGCCGTAGCTCGCCCAATACCTGAACTTCCTCCTGTAACAATAACTGATTGATTTTTAAATGACATATTTTTAGGTTTGTTTAGTGTATTTGTTTAGCGAAGGGCTTAGAGCATGGGGCAGATGCCTTCAAAAAAGCAAACAGCTGAAAAATTAAAGGGGATTACAGCAAAAGCTTTTAAATATAAATAAGTGTTTCCTTTGCCCTAAGCCCAATGCTCTTTGCTAAATAAATTAATCATCATCGTCCTCGTATTCATCATCGTCTTCATATTCTAATTTATCTACCAAAGACATCACCCAGTTAATGACTTTGACGCTTAAATATTTAGACATTCCTGCCTTTCTACTAGCGGTCTTTAGAATGTTGATATTTTTATACCCCATTTTATCTTCTTCTGCCAATTCAATATACTCATCCCATTCTTCTAGAGAAATCATATCAAATTGAGCTTTCATTATATCTACATCGGTTGGGTCGTTAAGGTCGTATTTTGACATATTTATAGAAATGGATTTTTGAAAAATGAACGATATTTTTATTATAAAAAATTACCTTTTTGTTAAAAATAATTCCTCATTTAATATTTTCTGAATTAATTTTTGTGAAAAAATAAAAAAAAGAGATTTAGTCACTAAAACGAACTACCCATTTTTTAGAAATAACTTTGGACTCATTTTATGGATTGGAATTATCGTTTTCCTTTGTGTAACCAAAGCCTCTTAAAATAAACCATATTCCTAGGACAGAACTTGAAATTCCAATGACGGTGTCTCCAGAGAAAAAAAGATAAAGTGCTGAAATAAAGGTAATAAAACCTAAGTAAAATTTAATTTTCAATTTTCAATTTCAAATTTTCAATTTTAAACCACCTTCGGCGGGAATTTGAGGTTGAGGTTGAATTTGAATTTGAGATTAACAATTATCGACAATTTGTTGGTTTTAAATTTTGTGTAAGCGCCTAAGATAGCTGAAGACTTGTCCGTAACTTTCATAATGTGATTATTATTGTAATAAGGGGCGAGGAAAATAATAACCTACCAGCTTGGCGGATTCTTTTTACTTTTAGCTGCGTTAAAATTATTCAACGTAGCAACGGCTATGCTGAATAAGCATCCCATCCGCAAGCGGTTCACAATCAGCGATTGTTCATCTTGCTAAAAGAAAAAATAACCTCGTCAGTTCTG
>JBGCFJ010000094.1:0-3579 GCA_045106885.1 Saprospiraceae bacterium | reverse complement strand
TTCTAAAAATAATACGTTTATTTTTTCCTCGGCCCTTTAAGGACTTCATTCGAGAAAACTTAGTATGGAAAGGAATAATATTATTCAACTGACAGAAGCATATATTCTCAAAATATTTGAGAATGACTTACCTACAAATTTGCATTATCATGACCTCCATCATACGATGTCCGTTAGGGAAACAGCTCTAATATTGGGGGAACACTATGATATTGGTGCAGCTAATATGGAAGCTATGGAATTAGCCGCCTTATTGCATGATACAGGATATGTCGAAGCTTATACTGGTCATGAGGAAGTAAGTGCTGCCCTTGCAGAAAACTTTTTGTCTAAACATAATTACCCTCCCACTCAAATAGCTTTAGTAAAAGAATTGATAGATGCGACGAAGTTAGTCTATGAACCCCAAAATTTATTGCAAAGAATCATCAAAGATGCTGACTTAAATAATTTGGGGCAAAAGAAATATATGAAGACCATTGCTAGTCTTCGGTCTGAAATGAAAACTTTCCTTCATTTGGAATATGAAGATGCAGCTTTCATGGAAATGAATCTAAAATTCATGGATGGGCATAGTTACTTCACTGAAAAAGCAAGTGATTTATTTGATGCAAAAAAAGCAAAAAATAGAAAGAAAGTGGTTAAAGCTTTAGAAGCTGCTAAAGCGGTAATTGCTACGCCTATCAATAAAGAAAAAAAAAAGAAAAAAGCTAATAAACCAAAAAAAAGAAAAGCTCTAGCGGATACAATAAATGGTAATAAAAGTGCGCAAATGATGTTCAAAACAGCCTTGCGGAATCACATTGACTTGACCAGCATTGCCGACAACAAGGCAAATATCATGCTGAGTATCAATGCTTTAATCATCACCATTTCGCTCCCTCTTTTAGCTTCTAGTATTGGGGATGATGCCAAAATGATTTTTCCAACTTCCATTCTCCTCACTACTTGTGTCGCTTCTATCATTTATGCGACTTTGGCAACTCGACCTATTCAAACTAAAGGGCTCACTTCTATTAAAAATATACAGACAAAACCGACCAACCTATTCTTTTATGGCAATTTTTATAAGATGAAGTTTGGAGATTATAAGGCAGGTGTTAAGATGATTATGGAAGATGATACCAAATTAGATGACTCTATTATTAGTGATTTGTATTATCTAGGAAAAGCTTTGGGGAATAAATTTACCCAACTAAGAGTTTGTTACCTAATTTTTATGATAGGTACGACTTTGACGGTGTTAGCCTTTGCTATTTTGTTCTTTTTGACGCATTAGGGCAGTTGGTAGCATATCAATAGGCAGTTTGCAGTAAGATTGCGCTTAAAAATACAACAATTTCTTGAAAATTATAGAATATTTTAATACGCCTATCTTCTATTCCTTCCTTAATGTGTAGTTTTGCATTTTTTACCATGGTGTTATTAAAGTCTATATAATTTTATCCTTTACAAAATTGCATAAACTAATAAGCGCAATATGGTTTAATTCGTAATGTTGAGAAAATTTGTTTATGCAAATCACTGCTACGACCTTTTCTGGTCTTGAAGAAATATTAGCCAAAGAAATTACTGCCTTGGGTGGGCAAGACATAAAATTGCACAAACGTGCCGTCACTTTTGAAGGTGATAAAAAAATAGTCTATCGTTGTATTTATGAATGTCGAACGGCACTTCGTATTTTCTTGCCATTTCATACCTTCAAAACGAAGCATGAAAATCATTTATACAAAAAAATAAGAGAAGTTGATTGGACCGACATCATGGATTTAGAGGATACGTTTGCCATCAATGGAACGACTAGTTCTAAATATATTACACATTCTAAATATTTAGCACTCAAAACCAAAGATGCCATTGTTGACCAATTTAGGACAAAATACGATGGACGGAGATTAAGTGTAGATAGAGAAAATCCTGACCACCGACTGAATGTGCATTTGAGTTATGATAATGTTTGTACCCTTTCTTGGGATGTCTCTGGTGCTACTTTAAATAGACGAGGTTATCGAACGGCAACGGGAGAAGCCCCCATTAATGAAGTTTTAGCAGCAGGCATTATCTTAAGCTCCAATTGGCAAAAAGATGGTGACTTTATCGACCCGATGTGTGGTTCTGGTACTTTCTTGATGGAAGCCGCTATGTACGCCAATAATATTCCACCTCAAATTAATCGAAAGGAATTTGGTTTTATGCGCTATAAAGATTTTGATAGCGCACTTTGGCAGGAAGTCAAAAAAGAAGCAGATGCTAAAATTACTCAATTTCCTTATAAAATATTAGGATACGACAAGGATTTTAAAGCCATTAAAGCTGCTCGACTAAACATCCTAGCAGGTAATATGGATGGCAAAATTGAAGTGGAACGAGGAGATTTATTTAAACTCAATCCCGAAGCTGCTAAAGGTCTTGTCATGATGAATCCACCTTATGACGAACGGCTACCAGTTGCTGATGTCAAAGCTTTTTATAAAGATATTGGTCACGCTTTAAAGCATAATTTTACAGGTTTTGATGCTTGGATTATTACGGCTAATATTAAAGCAATGAAACAGTTGGGACTAAAACCTTCTGCTAAAAAGATATTATTTAATGGAGCTTTGGAATGTCAGTTGGCGCATTATGAATTGTATCGAGGGAGTCGGTAGGTAGTTGGCAATACAGCCTGACTGTAAACGCTCGAATTTGTAAATATTTATTTAACTAAAAGTCAATGTTTTAGATTTGCTGAATTTTTAAAATTTATCAAATCTTTTTCTTTACAATCAACCTAGGCAAATAACTAGCAATAACTTTATCTGCCAACTATGTCCTGTAAAAATTTTGGCTACTTGCCAAATTCAGTGGACAAACAGCTCATCCAATGACTGTCGTCGTCGAATGAGCTGTTTTTTTAGATAAAACATACCCAAAAAACAGGCCTATTAATCCTGTCACAAAATCATCTTGTATACACTTTACATGTTCCCCATTTTAGTTTAATATTGAATTTTCCCTATAGTCATTACTATACAGTGTAAAAATTAATTCCACCCAATCATTCAGAGATATTAAGGCGATTTATTACCCTACAATAATAAGACTGTTCAACATTTTCTCCATTCGGAACATATACGTAGTTAGTTACCTGTTTTATTTTCACTCCCTGCTCAAATGTTTTGAATGGGATACCCTATTTCCCCCTCAATAAAACTACGTTCAAGCGAAAGTAAAAACACAATCTACATATATATTTATTGATGTTATTTATTACCTACATACTATATATGGTCAGCAATCTAAAATTGCTTACTAAAAAATTTGTTGCTTTTTTTCTCGATAATAGTAATGTTGATTTAAAAGGGCTTGATGAAAAACTCAAAGCAAAGTTAGTACTAAAGCTTTGTTTGTTTTTCTCTATATTCGCTTTATTATTTTCGCCTACTGTATTTTTAGTTTCTCCTTTCTTCTTTTGTGCTATTATCTTGTTGATAAGTACGAATGTAGGCACCTTATTCGCTATCAAAAAGACAGGCAATATATACTATTCTACCATTGTCTTCCTAATAAATAACTTCCTGTTTATAGCAATGGTACATA
>JBGCFJ010000939.1:0-2676 GCA_045106885.1 Saprospiraceae bacterium | reverse complement strand
GTAATTTTTTTTCGTCAAATCAAAATTATTGACCCTTACCATTTTTTACACATTTATTTTTTTATAACATGCCTCTTTTGGCGATGTCATTGTAAGTAACGACGAAATAATAAGTTGGTCATCTGGGCGAGGATATTTTGTTCTCAGTTTCTCCTAAAAAATCCTTGCATAGCCTAGCTACGGAAGTATTTTTTAGGATAAAATGAGGGCAAAAGATTCCGCCCTAGATGTTCAAGTTATTGTTTTGCCGTTACTAAGCTCGACTTTAGCCATTTGAAAGGGGGGACTAGACCCCCTAGTTTTAATATTTAAAAAATTGACTATTAGTCATTTATGAAATAATTCACCAATAGTTGAAGAAATAGATTTTATTTCTTTACGGTCGTAGAAAAATAGCGACCGTAAAGAAAAGAATCAACTATTCAATAAACATTCGGTTTTCATAAGAAATGCAAATAGTCAATTTGGCTAAAGTCGAGCTAAGGGAGCAGGTAATAAATAACCTACCAACACCATTTTCTTCGTCTTCACAACCTGTTCATCTAACATCAACGAATAAAAATAAGTCCCTGCTGGATAGTTTTTTTTTTTAATTTTGACTTGTCCTTTGCCCGTTTTCGGAATAGCTTTGGTACCCAATATTTTACCATCAAAAGCAGTTACTTGGACTTGTGCTTTTTGCACATCAGGTCATTGAAAGCCAAAAGGGAGAATTTGCCCAGTGCGACAGAAAGTCGCCTCACTATATTGTCAACCACTAAATTAAAACAGTTGAGTTGACCATTTATACTACTAAATGTTTCCTATTCTGACGTGCGTTGTTAGTAATGACAGGGTACGAAGCTCAGAAGAAACAGTAATCCTAGGTGAACTCGTGAGAAAGTAACCATGTAGCAAAGTACCATTGCTGCGGAAGCTTGGAAAAGATAATAAGGTAAATGCAAATGAAGTTCCATTTAAAGACCGTCATCCTCAAGAAGCCAAAGGTGCTGATACTCAATGTTCAAGTTTTCAATAGGAAAAATTACAAAAAGCCTAAATTTGTAAAAAGATGAAATGAAAGAAGTACAGATACTGCCTTTTATACGAGACTTTGTAGAATTGCTAACAAAGTCAGTACAATTAGAATATCCAGAATTTTATTTAACAAGGACACAGAAATTATGGATGAGTTTCTGTTTAACGGGGATATTACTGACCAATACAGTATGTTGGGCAAGATTTGAAAGAGCAAGTTTTGGAGGCTGGCTAGAACCTGCCTTAAGTTGGATGTTTCGTCGAAGTAAAATAGATTGGTCAAAATTATTAAAAGGGAGTATCAAGTTAATCTTAAAAAAGTATGGTATAGTAAGTGGGAGTTTAGAGTTGGATGACACAGACCGAGAGCGGTCTAAGAATGCTAAGCAAATCTATAAATTAGGCAAACAAAAAGATAAAAAGAGTGGGGGTTACTTTAATGGACAAAGCATCTTGATGTTATTGCTGGTAAGTAAAAAGATAAGTATTCCCGTAGGCTTTGAATTTTACAGGATGGATCCAAATTTGCGATTATGGCAACAAGAAGAGAACCGTTTGAAGCGAAAAGGGGTAAAAAAGCAATATCGTCCAAAACGTCCAGAACGTAATTCTGGCTATCCGACAAAAAATGAAATAGGTTTAGCTTTAATAGGCTCTTTTAAATCGGATTTTGGAGAAATTAAAATAAAAGCGGTAAAAGCAGATGCCTTGTTTGGTACATCAAAATTTGTAGACGGCGTGGCGGCATTATATTGTGAATGTCAGGTAATTAGCCAAATTAGGAGTAATCAAAATATAGAGGTAAGAGGAGAGAGCTACCATGTAGAGGAGTATTTCAATAACCGAGCAGGGATTAAGCGAGAAATGGTGATAAGAGGCGGTAAGAAAGTACCCGTCTATTATTCGAGTGTGATAGGCAAGGTAAGTGCACATGGCAAGAAACGATTAATAATAGCCTTAAAATACGAAGGAGAAGCGACTTATCGCTATATCATTGCACAAAATATGACTTGGCGAGTACAAGATGTACTAGCCTGTTTTTCCTTACGTTGGTTAGTAGAGGTCTTTTTTCAAGACTGGAAGATGTATGAAGGGTGGGGGCAGTTGACCAAGCATGTGGGTGAAGAAGGGTCTCGGCAATCCTTGATCCTGAGCCTGCTGTTTGATCACTGCCTCCTTTCTCATCCTACACAAGCAGCCAGGATTAAAGACAACCTTCCTCTCTATACAGTGGGAAGCCTACGAGACCGACTAAGTGTAGAATCATTAATGCAGGTATTCAAGTATATTTTGGAGCAAGATGACCCTAGATCGTTGCTAAAGCAATTGGCAGAAAAGATAGACAAGGTTTATAGATTGAGGATTTCCTCAAAACATCTGTCAGGGCGTAAGGGAAATGTAGGGTTCTAGGGCAAGGCTATTTTATAAGACAGCTTATCATATATTATAAAATCATAAAATGTTATGATTTTTACTGATTTTCTTATTTTTAAAATAGAGTAATAGCCTATTTTTTTGTCTTTTAAAAACTTGAACATCGAGTATTAGAAGTTATTTTTTATCAATCTGGTAATCAAGTTTTTATAATGAATTTAATAACCTCAATAAGTAATGCGGATTGATTAATCGGGTAAAATTTTTAGCTTGAATTTTTTCGAT
>JBGCFJ010000938.1:0-5763 GCA_045106885.1 Saprospiraceae bacterium | reverse complement strand
ATAAATGGTCAACTCAACTTTATTAATTTAGCGGTTGACAATATAGTGAGGCGACTTTCTGTCGCTCTGGGCAAATTCTCCCGTTTGGCTAGGTATGACCTCAGTACTACATTGGGTAAATAAAATTAAAATAAAGGAGAGTGTTAGGCTAGAAAATACCTTTGTCATTTGTTTAAAAGTTTGATTAAAAAATAGAGGAGCGTTGTTGGGAGATGAGTTGTAAGGAGGAAAATGGAGGGGAGAAAATAAAGGGAGGTCAATTTAATACGATATTAGAATTAACTGCAATAATTATGCCACAATACATCAATCTTATTATGTCACAATTTAACTCTTTCGCTAATTTTAAGCAAAAAATGTTCACTTTTTTGGATTGAAATCAAGATAAGTGACGTATGGAAACTTATGAAAAGTCTGATAATAATTACATGGAATAATAAATTCATGTATAAGGATTTGGTTAATAAAGTAATACAGTAAAATAATAATTTACATAAAAATAAATATGTTTACAAACTTGCTTTATTGTGACTATTTCCAGTATATTTGCTTTGTATTTAAGAAAAACTCCTTATTAAACTTCCCCTTTTTTTACTCCCTATATTTATTTAAAATAACTATTCTAATATTTTATTTTCCTCACATATATGAGGTGTAATTTTTTATATCCTTCTCCCCTAATTTGTCTATCCTCCCTTTTTACAATTAGCAATAAACCATATTTATTGGGGTCAACCCATTATATTAATTTCATCACTTAACAATATTTTTTATGAAAAATTTCAAAGACTTCGAACTTACAACAACTCAACAATTAAACACTATTGGAAAAGGCCAACCTGCTTGGGCAGATGGAGATAGACCTGATTTTGCAGATGCACCAGGAGGTGTAGGCAAAGACCTTAGAGGAAAGCCAGACTTCGCAGATGGAGATAGACCTGATTTTGCAGGTGCACCAGAAGGCGTAGGCAAGCCAGAGTAAAAAATCAGTATGGAAACTGACAACTTTCATTAAGTTATAATTAAAAAAAATACTATTAACAAACTATTTAAACACTAATAAAATGAAAAATTTTAAAGATTTCGAATTAACTACTACTCAACAATTAAACACTATTGGAAAAGGTAAGCCTGCTTTTGCTGGTGGAGGCAAACCTGATTTTGCTGGAAACGGTAAGCCTGAATGGGCTGGAAAAGGCAAACCTGAATGGGCTGGAAAGCCTGATGGAGTAGGCAAACCAGAGAACGAAGAGATGACTGAGGAAATGGGTTCATAAAAACAAGAAGAAGATGATATCTGGATAAACATTCAGATAAGGAATGAATTTAAAAGAATAAGTTAAGGCGATAGAAATTTCTATCGCCTTTTTTATTTGCTTTTAGGCATAAACCTTGCAATACAATTAGAGAATCTCCCCCCTTTCTAATTTCTATGAGGAAAATACACAATGTCTAAAAAATTTCCAATTTTCAAACAATTGGACCAGTCAGACTGCGGCCCTACCTCTTTACGGATGGTAGCAAAGTATTATGGTCGGTCTTATCCTATCGAATACTTACGAGAGAAGTGCTATATCACTCGTAATGGCGTATCGGTGATGGGGATAAGTGAGGCTGCGCAGGCAATTGGAATGCGGACAATGGCAGTACAAATTCCTTTTTCCAAATTATTAGAAGCGCCCTTGCCTTGTATTGTTTATTGGCGACAACGGCATTTTATAGTCGTATATAAGATAAAAAAAGGCTTAGTTTATGTCGCTGACCCTGCCTATGGAAAAGTAGAATTTTCGCAAAAGGAATTTATGGGTGGTTGGCATGGCGAACCACAGAATGAAGATAAAGCAGGTGTTGTTCTTTTATTAGAACCCACGCCTACTTTTTTTGAAAATGCGCCCGTTAGTGAGCAAAATAATTTAGGGCTTTCCTTTTTATTTAATTACCTAAGGCCTTATAAAAAATATATAGTCCAGCTATTCTTGGGGATGTTGCTTGGTAGTATGCTGCAACTCATCTTTCCTTTCCTTACACAAGCTATTGTTGATAGAGGGATTGATTATCGAGATTTGAATTTTATCCATGTTATTTTGTTGGCGCAACTCATGTTATTTTTTAGTCTGACCGCAGTTCAATTCATACGTAGTTGGATTATGCTGCACATGAGCACTCGGATTAATATTTCTTTAGTCTCCGATTTTTTAGCAAAACTCATGCGTTTGCCCATTTCGTTTTTTGATACTAGGGTCATTGGAGATATTTTACAAAGAATTAATGACCACAATCGAATCAAATCCTTTTTGACCTCTTCGACGCTTTCCGTAGTCTTTTCTCTCCTTAATTTTATTGTTTTTGGAATAGTCTTAGCCTTTTTTAATGGCCAAATATTTTTAATTTACTTAATTAGCACCTTCTTGTATTTAATTTGGGTGACTATTTTTTTAAAGAGAAGAAAGGACATTGATTTTAAGCGATTTGACCAATTATCAGATAATCAAAGTAGTTTGATTCAGTTGATTAATGGGATGCAGGACATCAAGCTAAATAATTGCGAAGAAGAAAAACGATGGGAATGGGAGCGCATTCAAGCCAAATTATTTCAGACTAGTGTGGACGGTTTAAAACTAAGTCAATATCAACAAACGGGGGCTTTTTTTATTTCCCAATTTAAGGATATTATCATCACTTATATAGCGGCTAAAGCTGTTATTGATGGGCAAATGACTTTGGGAGCAATGCTGGCTGTTCAATATATTATAGGGCAACTAAGTGGGCCACTCTCTCAACTTATCGGTTTTGTACAGGTGACACAAGATGCAAAAATTAGTCTGGAAAGATTAAGTGATATACAAAGCAAAGCGGACGAAGACCCGCCAGAAGTAAAGAAAATTTCAACTTTACCCGCTGATAAAAATCTACAGCTAAGCCAATTGTCCTTTGGTTATGAAGGTCCAAATTCTCCTTTGGTTTTAAATAATATCAACTTAACCATTCTATCTGGAAAGGTTACGGCAATTGTCGGCGCAAGTGGTAGTGGGAAAACCACCATCTTAAAATTATTACTTAAATTTTATGCACCCACTTCTGGAAAAATAACAGTTGGCGGGCATCATTTGCAAAACGTTCATAGTGGTTGGTGGAGAAGTAAAATTGGAACTGTCATGCAGGATGGTTTTATTCATAGTGGAACCATTGCTAAAAATATAGCTATCGGAGCTGAACAGATAGATTATGACCGCTTATCTTATGCCATTCACATCGCCAATTTGTACGATTTGATAGAAAAATTGCCGATGGGCGCAGAAACTAAAATTGGAGCAGAAGGTGTAGGAATTAGTCAAGGACAAAAACAACGAATTTTGATGGCTCGGGCTGTTTATAAAGACCCTGAATACTTGCTTTTTGACGAGGCGACTAGCGCGCTAGATGCCAATAATGAGAAAGTAATTATGGATAATCTGAATCAATTTTTTAAAGGAAAAACAGTTGTCGTAGTAGCACATCGATTGAGTACAGTTAAAAATGCTGACCAAATTGTGGTATTGGATAGTGGAAAGGTCGTAGAAGTAGGTACGCATAAAGAACTTGCTCAGAAAAGAGGCTATTATTATGGATTAGTAAAAAACCAATTGGAATTAGGTGCTTAAAATAGTTAACAATGGTAAAAATAAGTGAACCTATCCCCTTAGAGAAAACCACTCAGAAAAGGATTAAAATTAGTCCTCCCCATAGTCCCGAAGTACATGATATTCTAACTAAAATGCCCTCATGGATAATTCGCTGGGGAATCACCGTTTTATTTTTTTTGGTGTTGATGCTAATCGTGTTAAGTTGGTTTGTCAAGTATCCCGATGTTGTCAAAACAGAAGTAGTCATCAACACGACCGAAGTCCCGACGAGTGTAGTCGTTCGAGCAAATGGTGCGTTGAATATTTTGGTACAAGAAAATGAATATGTGGCAGAAGGCGATTTATTAGGATACATCAAAAATCCTGCTGAGTTAGAAGATGTCCAAGCTTTGCAATACACCTTAATGAAATTACCTCAATTAAAAGACTTAAATGAATATTGGCGTTTAGGGACTTTACAGCCTTATTTTAATGAATTGGTCGTCAGCCTAAAAAAAGCTAGAAATATTCAAAAAGGATTTAGAGATGACCTTAGTAGAAAAGAATTAATCCAACAACAACTTAAGGAAGTGGTAACAGGAAGAAATAAGGCACAAAAAGAAATTCAATTAGCGCAACAAGCCTATGATTTTGCTCAAAAAACACTCGAAAGTAGGTACCAAAAACTCTTATTGCAAGATGTGATATCAAAAGAAGCTTATGAACAACATGCACTTAAAGTGTTAAACCTAAAAAAAGAAGTTGAGCGACTTAAAACAACTTTAAATGAGACCAATAAACAGTCTTTATTACTAAAAAAAGAGGCACAAAACATTGAATTTAATAGAGGTATGGAATCTGTGGATGCACAAAATGAAATCGAAGATGCTTATAGTCGCTTGCATAGTCATATTGCACTATGGGAGCAAAAATATTTAATGGATGCTCCCATAAGTGGACAAGTACAATACCTCGATTTTGCCAAAGAGAATATGTATGTCCAAACCGACCAAGAGGTAGCCCGAATTATTCCAGAAGAACAAGGAGCGTTATATGGCGAAATGTTTATTCCAGCGAATGGTTTTGGTAAAGTAGATACAGGACAAATTGTGCTAATAGAATTAGCACACTACCTAAAAAAAGAGTATGGCATGCTGGAAGGAAAAATCATCCAAATTTCACCAATTGGCACGAAAAAAGGCTATAAATCAACGGTTTCTTTAAAAAATGAATTGACAACCACCTTTAAGAAAGACCTTGAATTTCGACACGGTATGGAAGGGAAGGGTCAAATTATTACAGAAGATATTCGCTTGTTACATCGTTTTTTATTTCAATTAAGGGAAGTTTTTTCGACAAATTAGTAAGCAGGAGATAGGACAAAAAAATCCCGAATCTTGTGTTCCAGATTCGGGACTGAGTTATTTCTTAATTTAATTATTACTTTATATTCTTTTTGCCTTTTACCACACTATTCTTTAAATCAGCTAATCTGACTTCTGCCCGAGCAATTGCTGCCTCTTTTTCAGTAATTTCTTCAGGAGTCATAGAACCATCTGCTTTAGCAGCCGCCACTTTATCTTTTGCTTTTTGAATACGAGCCGTACTTTTTTCAATTCGCTTTTCAGCATTGGCAACAGAATTTTTAGCCTTGCCTTTATTCTTTTCCCTATTCGCTTTTGCTGCCTCGGCTCTGGATTTACCATAAGCTTTGCCTTTCCCCTTAGCCTTCGCTTTGCCTTTATTTTCTTTCGCCTTATCTTTGCCCTTTGCTTTATCTTCACCTTCATCATCCTCTAACTCATCTTCCAAATCGTCGTCGTCATCACTATCTACTTTATCTTTCTTTCCCTTATTCTTATTTTTTCCTTTCCCCTTTCCCTTTCCTCTAACTTCTTCTTCCCCTTCTTCAAATTCATCCTCCAAGTTTGCTACTTCTTCTTCGGCAGTATCTTTGTGTTTTTGCATCTTCTCTTTCTTAGCTTTACCTTTTGCTTTAGCCTTTTTTGCATTTGCATTTTGGGGTTGTTTGCACATAGCGTAAAAAAGGTCAAGTTCATAAACATTATATTTACAAACCTGACCTTTAATCAATCATTCTACAATTTCACATCTTTCAGTAAATCCGCAGGGTCTATCGGATTAGGCGGCACAATAAATT
>JBGCFJ010000937.1:0-4773 GCA_045106885.1 Saprospiraceae bacterium | reverse complement strand
TTTCGAAGCTACGCTCCTTAATTTTTTACTAAAAGAGCAGCGCTCTGACCCCGTCTGTAGGAGTAATTAACCCAAAATTCCTTTAAGGAGCGTAGCTTCGTCACCACAAAAAATAAATTGAAATCTTTTTGCGGTCAATATTCCCAAGTGTTAACCGTAAAGCCCCAATTTTTTGGACGAATTACTGGATAACTTCCCGTTATCCAGTAATTCTAATAGTAATTTTCAAGGTGTTAAATTATCCAGCAACCAGAAAAAGAGTTACAACTTATGTCTATTTATTGGATACAACTTTATGTCCCAAGACAGGGAAGCTACTGTGTACATTTGGTTATAGTACATTTTAGATTTTTGTTTGATTACACCTACTATTTTAAAAGGAAATATTTAATTTTTCTTTAATTTACTTACCTTCATTATTTTAAGAAATTAAACTGTAAAATGAAAAACCAACTATTGCCTTTATTTTGCTTAATCAGTTTGCTTTTATTTTTGGTGAGCTGTACCACAAATTCATCAGAATCAGCAGCTACCACTAATCAACAATCACCTAATGTTGTCGTCATTTTCATAGACGATATGGGCTATGGAGATTTAAGCAGTTTTGGACATCCAACTATTGAAACACCGAATCTGGACCGATTAGCTAGAGAAGGGCAAAAATGGACGAATTTTTATACCGCTTGTTCGGTCTGTACGCCAAGTAGAGGGGCATTATTAACAGGCCGTTATCCCATTAGAATTGGGCTTGGAGCAACACAAAACCGTAATCGAGTACTTTTTCCTGATTCGGAAGGTGGGTTACCCGCTAAAGAAATTACGATTGCTGAAATGCTAAAAGCGGAAGGCTATTCTACAGGCATTGTTGGCAAATGGCATTTAGGACATTTACCACAATATTTACCGACCAAACAAGGATTCGATGCTTATTATGGCATTCCCTATAGCAATGATATGGATGCGGTAAATGGATGGGGGCTAAAAACGCTACTTGGGACACCCAATATCAATAATTGGAATGTGCCATTAATGCGCAACGAAGAAATTATTGAGCGACCTGCCAATCAACATACGATTACTAAACGCTATACCGAAGAAGCCGTCGGTTTTATTCAAAAAAATAAGGATAACCCTTTCTTTCTGTATTTCCCGCATTCAATGGTACATACGCCGCTTTTTGCTAGTGAAGCCTTTGTAAATACGAGTCCTAGAGGTTATTATGGTGATGTAATGCGAGAAGTGGATTGGAGTGTTGGGCAAGTTATCAAAACCTTAGAAGATTTAAATTTAGCTAAAAATACTTTGGTGGTATTTACTTCTGATAATGGGCCTTGGTTATTGATGCGAGATCATGGTGGTTCGGCAGGTTTATTAACCAATGGCAAAGGCACGACTTGGGAAGGCGGTATGCGCGTACCAGGTATTTTTTATATGCCAGAAACGGTAACACCTGGCATCATTACGGATTTAGGGTCCACTTTAGATTTATTACCAACGATTGCCAGTTTAACGGGGGCAAAAGTACCCGATGACCGCCCGATGGATGGTTTTGATTTAATGCCTGTATTGACGAAAAAAGAACCAAGTGCTAGAGACCATTTTATTTATTACCGAAAACAGGATATTTATGCGGTAAGGAATAGAGATTATAAAGCGCATTTTGTCACGGAAACTTGCTATACTTTAGATAATCAGAGAACTGTACTGGACGAACCACTTTTATTTCAAATAAATGAAGACCCTAGTGAAAAATACAATCGAGCTGCCACGCAGCCTGAGGTGCTACAAGAATTGGTTGACTTGGCAGCAAAATATAAAAATAATGTGGTAGCGGCGGAATGTGAGATGGATAAGGGACGGTGAAATTTATGAACCAACTAATTTTAAATTATGTGGAATAAAAAAGGCGAATCATTTAGTGATAAAAATGCTAGAAAAGAATATAGCATTACACAAGAAGAAATTATTGAAGGTATTCAGCAAGGAAAACTACAATATCGAGTTAATTATATTCATGGTAATCCTTATTATAAATTACTTCGGCAAGAAGTTGAAAATTTAATGATAGAAAAACATGGAAGTGCTTATTTGGAAAGACAAAAATTAGAAGCAAATCTAGCTAAAGTAACTACAGAAATTAGAAGTTTAAAACGGAAAATCAAGAAATTGGAGCGAGAGAAATCAACTATTGAAGAGCAATTAAAAAATTAACCATGCTTAGAAATATTCAATACCTTATTTTCATCTGCTTTTACTTAGGCGTAACGAATTGTGCAATTTCCCAAAACTATCCGCCCGAAATACCGACTGCTTCCAAAGTAGAAATCTATAAAAGCATAGAAGAAGTCGAACTCAAAGCATGGATATTCAATCCACCTAATCATCAAGCAAGCGATAAAAGACCAGCCATTGTTTTTTTCTTTGGTGGTGGTTGGAATGGTGGGACACCTGCTCAATTTATTAAGCATTGTGAATATTTAGCCGCCCGAGGAATGGTAGCTATCACAGTGGATTATCGAGTATTTAAACGACAAGGCGTTAAACCCGCCCAATGTGTAGCAGACGCAAAATCAGCTATTCGATGGATGCGGAAAAATGCAACAGAATTGGGGGTTAATCCAAATGAAATAGTAGCGGCAGGAGGTTCCGCAGGGGGGCATTTGGCGGCAAGTACGGCAACGTTACCCGATTATGAGGAAGCGACCGAGGATTTAGCAATTAGTTCGATTCCTAATGCAACGGCTCTATTTAACCCTGTCTTATTAACGGCAAGTTTAGCGGACAAATATGAGATTGCGCCCAAAGTACAGCGAACTTTATTAAAGCGAATGGGGACAACCCCAAGTAGCCTTTCTCCTGTACATCATATTAAGGCAGGCATGGGACCCAGTATTATTTTTCATGGGACAGCAGACAATACGGTACCATATCGAACTGCTGAAATATTCCATAAAATGATGAATTCTAAAGGAAATGATTGCACCTTGGTTACCTATAATGGCGAAGGACATGGCTTTTTTAATTATGGCAGAAAAAATAATGGTCCATTTGTCGATACGGTTCAAAAACTAGATGATTTTTTGGTTAAGATTGGGTATTTGGAAATGGCTGTATTAGGTAAGTTTAAATAAATTGTGGTTCTCTGATAAATCCCTACGACGGGTCGGAGTAAAGATTGGAAAATCAGCTCGTCCGATGACTAGCGTCATCGGATGAGCTGATTTTAATCATCCGACGACGCTAGTCATCGGGCGATTAAAATTTCATTTCACAGAATTTGTCAAAGAACCTAAATTGCGAATCTACAAAGGTCTAGGAATAGCTTTAGTCCGCTTCCCCCAAGCCAACCACATAGCCGCCATTTTTTGCACCAATTCAGGATGCTCACCAGCAATATCATGCATCTCTGTCCTATCTTTTTCCATATCAAATAGCTCCCAATTTTTAAGTGCTAAATCTTCCGTTTTATCCCAAATAAAGGAATGCTTTTTACTCGCTTTTGAAATCAATTTCCATTTGCCCATACGTACCGCACGATTGCCTTCATGTTCCCAATAAATCGCTGCTCTTGCTAAATCTTGTTGATTAAAAGCAGGGACTAAACTTTTGCCTTCCATTGGTTGAATCGGCTGGTTATTATAAGTCGTCGGATAAGTTCCGCCTCCCACATCTACACAAGTTGCCATAATGTCAATTAAATGAGTCGGTTCACTTCTAAAAGTCCCTCCGTCTTTTATTTTAGCAGGCCAATGCACTATCAAAGGCGTTGAAATACCACCTTCATGCACCCAATGTTTATATTCTCGAAAAGGGGTATTGCTGGCATTTGCCCAATTTAATCCATAAGCGGTATAGCCTTCTGGTGGACCAGGCCACGCTTCTTTCATCAATTTTACGGGCTTGCCATTCCTAGTGATAAAAGGAATCATTTCCGTTTGTAATTCATTCGGTTTCATAGGAATTAAATCTGCTTCTTTGGGTCGATTTTTAATCCAATCCAATTCTTCTGCACAAGCACCATTATCTTGTAAATAAAAGATGATCGTGTTTTCTAACTGCCCTTTTGCTGCCAAAGCATCCACTATTTGCCCGATACCTTCGTCCATAACGGTCGTCATAGCGGCATAAGTTTCCATATTCGCCAATTCCCAATCTTTATCGGGTATATCTTCACTCCAAGCATTCACAAAAGAATCTCTAGGTGTCATGGCCCATGTTGGGTCAGCTAAACCCATTTTCTTCATCCGTTCAAATCGTTCTTTTCTCAGCACATCCCAACCCGCATCATATTGACCTTTGTATTTTGCGATGTCTTTGGCGGGGGCTTGCAAGGGCCAGTGTGCCGCTTGGTAAGAAACATACATAAAAAAAGGATTATCTGTCGTATGTTCCTCAATACATTCGATGGCATAATTGGTAAAGTCTGTAGTGGAATAAAATCCTTCTCTGGGAGCAATATATTCATTATCCAAAGTCAGAGAACGAGGGTCATATAAGCTACCTGCCCCCGAAATCATTCCGAAAAACTTATCAAATCCTCTTTGTCTAGGCCAATTATGTTTGTCTGGGTTATCAATTACATAGGGCGTAATATGCCATTTTCCTGACATGTAGGTGGAATCACCTGCCCCGTTTAAGGCAAAGTGGAGAAAATAATTAGCCAGTTAGACCAGTCAATTTTTCTTCTAAGGAATTCAAAAAATGCTTGCATAATGGATTATGGACGCATTTTTTGAGTTTCTTAGAAGGGAAAAAGACGGTATAAATGGTTGA
>JBGCFJ010000936.1:0-4194 GCA_045106885.1 Saprospiraceae bacterium | reverse complement strand
TACAGTTGCAGGTAAAAGAGCTTTAGTTCAACTTATCGAAGATAGAGAAAATGCTAATACTGAATGGTATGACCTAGTAATGGTTGATGATGAATGGAAAGTCGATTTGTATAAAACGACTAAGAGAAATGAGAAAATCAGACGAAAGAATAAATTAAAAAAGCAAAGGCAATAAGAGAAAACATTCTATTATAAGTTAGATGAGCAAGTCATTTAAAGTTATTGCTAGAAAAAAGGAAATAGATAATGGTTTGTGTACCAATTCCAACTGCGAAATTGATACACAAACCGAGACTGTTAAATAAAGTGTGTCAGTAGTAAATTTCAGAAAAAAGTAGAAATTTGCTAAAAACACAAGAAAGATGACAATAAGAAAGAGAACACAGAAAAAGAATCGTTTCGATGAATTGAGCGATTTTGAAAAAGCAGCAGTTGAACAGTTGCGCAATGGAGAGAAATTAGGAGGGAAAGATGGCATTTTAGCCCCGTTGATAAAGCGGATAGTAGAGGCAAGTATAGAGGGTGAGTTAAATGCTCATTTAGCGGAAGAGAAATTGGCAGGAAAGAGTAATCGCAAAAATGGAAAAACGAGCAAAACAGTAAAGAGCGATTATGGTCAATTTGAAATGGAAACTAGCCGAGATAGGTCTGGCAGTTTTGAACCAGAATTACTACCAAAGCGGCAAACATTTTTAGGTAAAGGCTTAGATGATAAAATCATATCTATGTACGCCAAAGGTATGAGCTATGGAGATATAAGTGACCATTTAGAAGACTTGTATGGACTAGAAATATCAAAGGGTAAAATGACTGCTATAACAGATCAAGTATTACCAGCAATGCAAGCTTGGCGTAGTCGTACTCTGGAGGCAGTTTATCCAATTATTTGGATGGATTGTATCCATTATAAAATACGAGAAGATGGCAGAACAGTTAGTCGTTCTGTTTACGTGATTTTAGGCGTTACTTGCTCTGGACAAAAAGACCTTTTGGGCTTATATGCCTCAGAAAATGAAGGCGCGCATTTTTGGCTTGGGGTATTAGCAGATTTGCAAAATAGAGGGGTAAAAGATATATTAATAGCCTGTATAGACAATTTAACGGGTTTTGTGGAGGCAGTTCAAGGTACTTTTCCAAAAACAGAAGTACAATTGTGTGTTGTTCATCAAATTAGGAATAGCTTAAAATACATTGCAAGTAAAGACCAAAAGTCTTTTTTGAAAGATTTGAAAAAAGTATATAGAGCTAGCACTAAAGATGCTGCTGCGGGAATGCTAGATGAACTGGAAAAGAAGTGGGGCGAAAAATACCCAATTGTCATTTTGAGTTGGCGCAATAACTGGGAAGAACTAAGTCAATATTTTAAATATCCACCTCATATTCGACGCATTATTTATACCACTAATACGGTCGAAGGCTTTAATCGTCAACTCCGAAAAGTGACTAAATCTAAAGGCGTTTTTCCCAACGAGCAAGCACTATTAAAAATGATATTTTTAGCCGCTAGGGATATTCAGAAAAAATGGACTACTTCAATCTCTAATTGGGCATTATCTGCTCAAGCACTTGCCATTTATTTTGAGGATAGGATGGAACTGGATTTGAATATTGGCTAACAAAACGGCTTTACTAGACTGCCGTTCTAACATCCATACGGACACGTAGGTTTCTTTAGGCATGGGCTAACACGCATATTTTGCCCAATTACACAACACTCAAAATTACAAAACCACCCATCATTTCTGATAGTTGGCTTTGATTTGACTTAATGCTAGTCAGCACAGGGTATTCCTCGTATGGTTGCTCCTCAGCATCGCCATACTCCGCTTAACCTGACGAGGTAAAGTTAGGATATGAAAACCTGAAAGTTGCTGATTTGATAGTTTTTTAATCTATTTTTTTTTTTTTTTTACAGTTTATTAAACAAACCCCACAAACCATATCGCTATATAAATAAATTCTTAGCTTGTTTTATCTAAATCTCAATCATCACCCTCAAAAACCTTTTTTCCTCCAACATAAGTTGACAGAACCGATGGATTCTTTATTTGTTCGGGGCAATTGCTCGAATATCTCGGTCAATAATCACAAAGTCTATCAATTCTCCTTTTTGGTCTTCATCAAAACTGGTATAAGCAGCATTTCGAGTATAACATATCAAAGCCTGTTCCTCAGTAATTTTCTGCTCAGACACCCAATCATTTGGATTTTTTCCATCAATTGTTTGACGAGGAACCACAGCATAAATACCTTCCAATGGGGTAGGAGGGGCAACAAACCAATCGCTCCCAAAAGCAATTTTTGCCTTGGCACCAAATAGTGATTTGAAAGCATAAGAGGTTTTTGCTCTTTCCGAACCAATTAGTCTTTCTGCCCACCGTCCGTCGTCGATGGCATGATAAAGCTTTCGCCAAATAGTTTAGTAGTCGCTAAACAAAATAAAGCGAATAGTTGGTCATTTTACTTATTTAGCAGTCCGAAACTACTTCTTTTCCCCTTGTCCATAAGCTTTGAACATTTCAAAAAGTTCCATCATTTTTTCATCAGGAATAATTTTGGGTTTTCCTACAGATTTGGCTCTGAGGTATATTTCAGCACAATGTTCAATTTCTTCTGCTATGGTAAAGGCCATTTCGACATTAGAGGAAGCTGCTAAAAAACCGTGATTGCCTAAAAAACAAGCGTAGCCTTTCCCCATCGTTTTTAATGCCGCTTTTGCCAGTTCCTTAGTAGCAAATGTTTCGTAAGGAGTGCATGGAACTTTGGTATCACCGCTGAAGGCCACCAAATAATTTGAGGCTGGCAATTCCCAATGTAAGGCAGCCATTGTAGAGCAAGCTACTGAATGGGTATGAACTACGGCATTGATATCTTGGCGGTCCGTATAAAAAATGCGATGCATGGAATGCTCTACGGAAGGTTTTCGACGACCATCTACAACTTTCCCAGTTAAATCCATCACTACAATATCCTTAGGTTTTATTTCGTAATAATTCATCCCACTTGGACTCATAGCCATTAGCCCCTTGTCCTTGTTGCAAATACTAATATTACCTCCAGTTCCTTTTGTCAATCCACTATCTAATAATTTTTTCCCATATTCAACAATTAACTTTCTTTCGGCTTTAAGTAGCATACTATTAAATTAAATCTAAGTCGTTAAAATAAGATTGCTTGTATTAGTAAAATCACAGCTATTTAGTTCATATAATTTTTACCAAAAAAAGTTGATTCTACCTATTAAAAACCGAACATTCTTGGTAACCATAAACTCAATTCAGGAATATAAGTAACTAACATTAATGCCACCAACATCGCAATAAATAAAGGCGTTAATGGTCGAACGACTTTTTGCATCGTCGTTCCTGCAATACCGACACCTACAAATAATACAGACCCGACAGGCGGGGTACAAAGGCCAATGCAAAGATTTAACACCATGACAATACCGAAATGAGTAGGGTCCATACCTAATTCAGTAACAACTGGTAAAAAAATAGGTGTAAAAATTAGGACAGCTGGAGTCATATCCATAAAGACCCCAACAAACAATAATATTAAGTTAATGATTAGTAGTACGACAAATTTACTATCACTAACGGATAGTAAAGCTGCGGTAATATTTTGAGGGATATTTTCATAAGCCATTATCCAAGACATACTCATAGAGGTACCAATCAAGAGCATGACTATTGCCGTTGTGCCCACAGACCCTAGAAAAACACTTGGTAATTCTTTTAAGGAAATTTCTTTATAGAACCAAGTGAGTATCAAACAATATAATACAGCTACTGCAGAGGCCTCCGTTGCAGTAAAGATTCCTGCTACGATACCACCAATGACCACTACAAGCAATAATAAACTAGGAAAGGCATTGATGAAAGCGGTGGCTATTTGTTTTAGCGTACTTCTTTTTCCAGTAGGAAACCCTTTGCGTTTAGCCCAAATAGCAGAAACAATCATTAGAAAAGCACCTGTTAAAATACCTGGAATATAACCCGCTAAAAATAAGGCAGCAATAGAAACGCCACCACTAGCGAGTGAGTATACAATGAGCACATTACTAGGTGGAATTGTTAAACCCGTTGTGGAAGAGGCAATATTCACGGCAGCGGAAAACTCTCTACTATACCCCTCTTTTTCCATTTCATCGGTCATAAAACTACCAATGGCAGAGGCAGCAGCTACAGCTGA
>JBGCFJ010000935.1:0-3997 GCA_045106885.1 Saprospiraceae bacterium | reverse complement strand
TTATTTCTGCCACTTTGCCTAAGTAAAAGGCTCGGTATCTTCGCAATCATAAGTTAGGATTAATTCGTCTGCTACTGTGCCATAAGTACCAGTTTGACAGTCGTTAAATGTTTGGAATCCTAAGAAAGTACCGTCAGCTTTTAATCTAAAAGTAGCACCATCCAACAATTTTCTGCCTTGAATGATCTATTTAAATAGACCTCCAAAAATACGAAATGGTTGGGTAGGTTCATTTATTTAATTGATAACGTGTTTAGTGAAAGATTTAGTGAAGGAATGACTTCCTGTACCATCACCTTTTTTTGAAAATTTATGCGTACTTCGTGCTCGACTATTTAAAGCTATTACTTCACTGAATTTGCCTGTTTCACTTAACCGATAGCTCAAGCCGACGGGGTTTTTATATTCATCTAATAATATTTTCAACTCAAATACTTCAAAATTTCGAAGTTTTATTTTCCAATCTAAGCCATTAAAAAGACTGATGTGTAAATTAATTCGCTCGATTTTACCCGAATTTCGATTCATCTTTTCTGTCAGACTAAACCCATAAGACCGAATCCTTACTAGAAAAGTAGTGATTTCCTTTTCATTAGCGGTATGTTTCAATTGTAATAACTCCGATTTATTGCTGGGCAATTTAATCTTTTTGGACACTGTTGAAATACTGTCGATAATAGCCACGGATGCATTGGTAGCAGTGGGGGGAGTTGTTGCTATTTCTTTGGGATTAGGTGTGATTGAAGTAGTCGTAATTGCTTCTTTTTTAGTAGTTGTTTTTGCTAAAGTATTAGGGCTAGATTTGGCTATTTTTTGAGGTGGTGCTACTGATAAACCCTCTTTTATTGGGGCTTTTTTATTCGTTAAATCAGCTTTTAACTCCTTTTTTTCTTTGGGAATTATTATTTCTTTTGGTTGCGCCTCCTTTTTTACAAGATTGTTATTACTAGGCAGTTGAATCGTCCTTGATTGCTCTTCTTTCTTTATTTTTTTGTCAATGATTGGGATTGCTTTTTTTTCTGTTAAGGGAGCTGATTGTGTTATAGGAGTGGGCGTTAACCATAAGAATCCTGCTATACCTAAACTACCAATAACTGCTAGGAGTAGGGTATTTAAACTGAAGTATTTGACATACAATTTTGACCAACCCGTAGCAACAGGTGTCGTTACTATGGTTTTTTCAAAATGAGTAGCGACTTCTTCAAAAGAGCGTTTAGGTGCTTCATTTTTAGCCGCTTTAAATAATTGATTGATATATTTTTCTTCTTCTGTCATTATTTCTTGTCGTTGATTACTTAATGGAATTAGGAATGAAATATTAATAAAGCACACAAGTTGACGAAGTTATTTTTTTCTTTAGCAAGGCAAAAAACGTAGACAATGCAGGGCATCGGCAAGACTTTTTAACATGAGCAAACACAGTTTGTGAACCGCTTGCGGACGGGATGCTAAAGGTAAAAAGAACAAAGTAAAATTATGTGTCTTATTTTTCTTTCATTCCTTACTGACCTCCATACCTTTAATAATTGCTGCCAAAGCAGTTCTGCCTCTTGCTAATCGCTGTTTCACAGCAGATTGCCCGCTATCTTGTAATTCCATGATTTCTTTAATACTAAAACCTGTTATTTCAAAAAGAATGAGGGCTTCTCTTTGTTTTTCAGGGAGCTGTGCCAATGCCTTGTGCAACATTTCTACCTCAAAATGACGGTCAATTGGCCTTTCTGGGTCGGCATAATTGGTTAATAGGAATTCATCTTCTACCGTTATTGTTCTCTTTTTTCGATAAGAATTGGCCAATAATCGGGTGCTAATACCAATTAGAAAAGACAAAAAAACACCTTCATTTTTTAATTGGTCAATTTTATGATAAGCCACTAATAACGTTTCATTCATCAAATCTTCGTAAGGCATATCATAGAACGCACGGGCACGACAAAACCGTTCAAACCGATTGTGTATTGGTTTGTAGAGCCCTAAAAAATATTGCTGTTTGTTTTTACTCATGCATTTTTTCGTATTGATTCAAGTCATAAATTATTAAACCTGTTGAGGGCTTGTGACTTGAATCAGTAAGGTGTTCATTGAGTAGGTGTTTTAAAGATAGAAAAAGTTACAAAAAAAAAAAAAAAGAATTTTGAAGAAAATTTCATTCCCAATTTAAAGTCGATTAGAATGCTAGTTAGAGTCTGTCCGTAAAGTCGATTTTGTTCCACTCGTAACCACCAAATTTATTTGGTAGGTTCATAAATTGCTGACAGTCAATATTTTGAATCAGCCAAATAAATTGGAACTGTAAAATATCGGTTGATAAATAACCAAGAAGTGGTTGAACTTGAATAGCCCCGTATGAAATGCGGTGGAAAATGAGGATACAATCTGCGAAACCTCCCAACTCTGAAAGAGTTGAACGTGAAAAATATAGCATATTAAAGTTCAACACCTTCGGAGTTGGAGGATGTGAATCTTTTTGTAGTCACCCCGCATTTTCATCCCGATTAAAATACGGGACAAGTTACGGGGTTATTTACGTTTAATCCCTTCAGGATTCGACCTATCAATTTAAAGAGAATGAGGAAATAATGATAAGAAAAGATGAATCAGGCGAAATATTGTATGCCACTAAATCTGTTTACGAAAACGGCAAATTGATTGAATCTATTACTGAATACCATCATTGGAGTGATAGTAATAGTATTTGTAAATATAGGTATGATAAAAAAGACAATTTAAGCAAAGAGACTCATTGCGATTTTGACGGACATGTTACTTACGATGCTATTTATACTTATAATGAATACCAAGATATTGTCAAAATGATAGTTGTGAGTGCGAGTCGTGCAAATAGATTTGAAAAAGGATATTTAGAGGAGCAAATTATTACGGAATATGAATTGGAGTATTTTGAGTAGATAGGGGGGATTTGAACTATGTTGTGCTTACTACTACTGCTACTGCTTACTGCTTACTGCTACTGCTACTGCTACTGCTTACTGCTACTGCTATTGCTTACTGCTACTGCTACTGCTTACTGCTACTGTATTGAAAATTCCTTCACCACCTCAATAAATTGACCATCTTTCTGTACGGTTGCCATTATAGAAAATAGACCGCCACGCTTTAATTTTTTGACCATTTTTTCCATAGCACTCGTTACTTTACCATTACTAGCTTTGCGACTTACTTTTTTATTTTTACCATAGGAAAATTGTAATTCGCTGATAGTCATAGTTATACCATCTGTATTGAAAACCGAAACGGCTTGATTTAGATTTTTTTTCAAGGCTTTTTTGCTTACTTGATAATCATTTAATTGCCCCCAAACGAGTTTATAACCTGTCGCTGTATTCACGCCATTTTCTTTAAAATAAAAATGAATGGGTAATTCAAGTGCGACCTTAACGGGATGCCCTTTGTGAAAAGCGGGTTCCCATTGAGGCATATTGGTTAACATACTTAATGCGGCATCTCCACAACCTCCACCAATATCTTTTAATAATTGTGGCTGTCGGACATAGCCCATTTCATCGACGATAAATCTAACATAAACAGCCCCTTCAATATTGGCGTCTTTAGCGGCTTGTGGATAAATGATGTGATTGAAAATGTAGGTTTTTACTGCTTCATCAGAGCATTCTTTTCTTTCCTTGGATTGTACCGAATAGGCGGTACAGCCTGGGAAATAAGGCATTCTTTCTGCATTGGTAAAAATAGAATCGGGGAACTGCGCCCATAAGGGCAATGAAAAGCTAAAGCTAATCAGCAGTATTAATAATGTTTTGTGGGACATAGCCTGTTGTTTGTCGACAATATTCTATTTGTTGATACAAATTGAGTGTTGCCTGTTGTTTATTTTGTTCATCTGTAGAAATTTAATTTTCTACGAAGTCTACTAAACTTGCACCACAAATTATGCCATTATATTACGTTAATTAATTATTTGATTGGTTATGTAAAAAAAGTAGCAAAAAAAAGCGAAGCTAGTCTTTGAACTAGCATT
>JBGCFJ010000934.1:0-2355 GCA_045106885.1 Saprospiraceae bacterium | reverse complement strand
GAAATTTAAGGAGTGTATCACAAAACGGTGATTAAATAATTTAAGGATAACTGGTAGTAATGCCTTCAGGCTTTCCCGTCAAAACTTGTCCCGATTTTTTCGGGAGGCCTTTAGGCCTGATTTTAATTAATTCAGGAACATCAATCATCATATTCCGACCTGAAGGTCGGGCACGGGAAAGCCTAAAGGCCTTTCTACCAGTTTATGCCAATTCTCCGCAACTTAAATGAAATAATAGAATATGACGATAAGATTTACTTTTTATTTGTTATTACCTTTATTGCTTTTGTCTTCTTGCGCCGCTCCTATTACCAAACAACTAAAAGGGACTTGGGTAATGGAAAAAGTATATAAAAAATAATCCACCATTTTTCATTTTTGGAAAAAATTTGATTTTCTTACCAAAAATTAATTGACATCTCCTAACCAAACATAGTGCAGTTTATGAAACGACGAACCTTTCTCCAAGCTCTTTCTGCCACTTCCGCCGCCACTACAGGGATAATCGGAACGACCAATGCTAGTCCAGCCATACATCCAGCCAGAAAATTTTCCGCTAATGATACCATTAGAATTGGCGCCATTGGTATGGGCATTATCGGCTTTATCAATATGGACAATATGGTCAAAGTACCTGGGGTAGAATTTGTCGCCGCCGCAGATGTGTATGAAAGCAGGTTGACCAGAACAAAAGAAGTCTATGGCAATCATATTGCAACGACCAGAGATTATCGAGAAATCTTGAACCGTCCAGATATTGATGCAGTCATTATCAATACACCTGACCATTGGCACGCACAAATGGCGATTGATGCAATGAAAGCGGGTAAACATGTACACGTCGAAAAGCCGATGGTGCAGAAAATAGAAGATGGCTTACGGGTGTTAAATACGCAAAAAGAAACGGGTAAAGTGCTACAAGTAGGGAGCAAGCAGTTTAGAGACCCAATGTTACAAAAAGCAAAAGCCTTAATTAAAGATGGGGCTATTGGGCAATTGACGATTGTAGAATCTCAAGTCAGTCGAAATAATGGCAATGGCGCTTGGCAATATAGTATTCCTACCGATGCTTCGACCAAAACGATTGACTGGGATTTATTTTTAGGGAATGCGCCCAAAATTGCTTTTGATGCGGACCGCTTTTTCCGATGGCGAAAGTATTGGGATTATGGGACTGGTGTTTCGGGCGATATGTTCGTGCATCGAATGACAGGCTTACATTATGTATTGGATTCACTCGGTCCAACACAAGTCATGGCAAGTGGTGGAGTACGTTATTGGAATGATGGACGAGAAGCACCCGATGTCATTAATGCTTTATTAGAATATCCAGAAACAGCAAACCACGATGCTTTCACCCTTATTTTAAAAGCGAATTTTGCGGATGGAAGTGGCGGTGGATATACTTTTAGATTTGTTGGAAGTGATGGCGTGATTGAAGCAAAATGGGGAAAATTAACAGTAAAAGGCTCAAAAAGATGGCAGCCAAGCACCAAGGACTTAGTAGAAGGCTATAATTCGGTGCGTACTTTCTCCAAAGCACAACAGGAAGCTTTTGCGAAAGAACATGAAAAGTATCAGCAATCCATGCCTGTTTTAGACCAATACGATTTTAATAGAACGATGGAATTTACCGCACCTGATGTGAATAATCGCATTGCTCATTATACGCATTTTGCGGACGTAATTCGCAATGATGGAAAAATATATGAAGACGCAGCCTACGGATTTAGAGCTTGCGCCCCTACCCTACTAGCCAATGAAAGTAGCCGAAGTGGCAAAGCTTATCGTTGGGATGCTGTCAATATGAAAGTTGTATAATCTGGCAGAGGGCTTGGGACAAGGGGCAGAGGGTTTTCCTCACCCTTTGCCCCACGCCCTCTGCCCTAAGCTAAAATCATGTCAAATTTAAAACGTCGAGACTTTATTAAAAATACGGCTTTAACAGCTGCTGGATTAAGTTTAGCAGTCAATAGTAAAGCCAAAAATAGCCCAGCTTCAACAGGACCTCTTTTTAAAATATCCTTAGCAGAATGGTCGATTAATCGCTCTTTATTCAGCGGTGCGATGAAGCATTTGGATTTCCCAATTCTAGCACGCCAAAATGGGATTGATGCGATTGAGTATGTCAATCAATTTTTTATGGATAAAGCTACGGACACCGCTTTTTTGAGAGCAATGAAAGACCGAGCAGATTCCGAAGGCGTTCGGTCCTTATTAATTATGTGTGACCGAGAAGGTGCTTTAGGGAATCCTGATGCTAAAAAACGGATGCAGACGGTAGAAAATCACAAAAAATGGGTGGAAGCAGCTAAATATTTAGGTTGTCATTCTATTCGAGTGAATGGATTTAGT
>JBGCFJ010000933.1:0-4194 GCA_045106885.1 Saprospiraceae bacterium | reverse complement strand
TTATGCATCAAATCGTTAGTAGCAAGTGCTATCCCCTTGCCTACCTTGATTTTTGATGAAATAGATGCAGGGGTTTCTGGCGATGTCGCCCTAAAAATGGGTCGTATTCTACGGAAGTTATCCAACGAGCATCAAGTAGTAGTCATTACGCATTCTCCACAAGTAGCCTCTAAAGCAGACGCGCATTATTTTGTTTATAAACGAGTGGATGAAGAGAAGAAAAAAACGAAAGTCAGAGCATTAGATAAACAGGAAAGGGTCCGAGCGATTGCAACGATGTTGAGTACCAATCCACCTTCGGATTCAGCTATTGAAAATGCTAAAGAGTTATTGGCTATGGCGTAAGTAACACAGTTCTGTGAGCCATGAAACGATGGCAAAACGTAAAAAAGGTTCGACAGCAATATTGCCATCGAACCTTTTTTATTTATTCTATTATCTATGGTGCTTTCACAGCTCACAAAGCTGTGTTAGTTAAGCATCATTGGGATTAGTCTACCTTAACAAACTTCTCTGTTCTAACTCCATCAGGGGTAGTAATATTCAAAATAAACGTACCACTCATTAAATTGCCTACATCAATACGCATTTGATGATTGCGTACATTGTCTAAATCCTTCATTAATACCACTCTACCAGTAATATCCGTCATCATAATATTCACGTTATCAAAAGATTTGGTAAAATCCATAGATAAATTGACAAAGTCACTAGCAGGGTTAGGCGTCACAGCAATTAAGTTATCAGCTGATAATTCAGTTACCGCAGAAACGCCTTCTGGAAGAATATACATTCTTACCAATGGTGTAAAAGAGTTATTGGCATCGTAAACAGTTTCATCAATTTCCGCACTATTTCCAAAGAAAGACCAATATCTAGGCGCACCAGCAGTAGTAGAAGCTAAGTTCATCGCTAAATAACTAGTATATAAATCATCTTTAGCAGAAACACCTACTTCCGAATCCATTGTCATCATTACTAAATAATGCGCATCGTCTTCTAATAAAATAGGTGCGCCTTCTCCATCTTCTGCACTAGAAATTTTTGCTGCTCCAATGACGTTTATATCTTCAGGTAATTCATTTCCTAAGATTTCATAATCTGCAAATCCAACTAGCTCTCTTTCATCAGGGCCTGCTTCAGGAAAACCTGATTCATCACTATCTGCGTTTACATCTGTCCATTTGAACATTCTAACACCAACCTCTAAACCTCCTACGGCATCTGCATTACCAATACCAATACCAAAACCTGATACTTTATATCCATTTCCTTTTGGTAAATAAAAATAATTACCAATAGACCAAGTAGGAATCTGATTCACATCACTTATCGCTACATTTCCAAGGTTAGTTCCATCTTCATTAGCAAATTCATTCTCAGTCACCTCAAAGTTAATAGTTTGTGTATTATCCGATAAATCAGTATCTGCTGCTTCAGCTGAAACGGTATAGATTCCAGTATATTGAGCTACTTCTGCCGCTGGCGTGAATTTATTTGGTAATAAATTGTTTTCCGTTAAAGAATCCGCTGTAATAGTTCCTAAGTTAGTTGCATCTGAATAAACCTCTTCGCCTGTAGCATCATCCGTTACGCTGATGCTTAAAGTAGTATTTTCTTGAGTAGATGCTCCAATATTTTGAATATCAGCTAAGAAATTAATTCCATCTACTTGACTCTTTGGTACTCGTACATTTGGTGCAGCTGCATAGAAATTTTCATTTACTCTTAAATTATTTGCTTCTCTTTCAATAATTTTCACATCATCAATTAACCAATAATAGTAATTACCAAAATAAGTAAATTTAATTCTTAAAGAATCTGATCCTGCTGCGTCAGGTAATGGCACAAAAGTCTTATTCATTTCGTTAAAGGCATTGCCATCTATTTCTGTATTGATTTCTACAAAATCATAAGATTCGCCTCCATTAATACTATATTCTACAAAATACTGACTATTTAATTGTCTAGTTTCTTGGTAAAATTCTAAACTAATACCAGCTGCATCAAATCCACTTATATCAATGATTGGGGAAATTAATTCTCCTACCTGAGGAGCAGGACACGGGCCTGTTCCAACTGCCCCATTATTGATACTTCCATCAGGATTTAAAATACCACCCTCATTATCTAGGAAATCAGAATCAAATGCCATCATTCCATTACAGAAAGTAGGTCCAGGAGAAGTTCCGATAGATAAAGCACCTCCATCTAAAATTCCATCTGCATCATATTTCCAAGTATCCAATTCAGTAGCAGCTCCATTACAAGAAACAGTAACCGTACGCCATTCATTTAATCCTCCATCAAAGTCTCCTTGACCTGGCTCGTTCCCCCATAAAACTTTCTCAGCAGGAGTCTCTTCAAATCCTGCAACCGTATAACTAACTTGTGCAGGTAAATTAGCTTTTAAAGTAACACATTGCTCTTGACTAATCATTACTGCAAACAAATCAATTGTTCCTGGATCATCTCCCCCCATAACAAGAATGCCTCCTCCTTCTTCTGATTCTGGTCTATTATTACAAACAATAACTGCAATAGCACCAGCATCTTGGGCATATTGAATCTTATCTGTAAAATTACAACTCCCTCTGTCTAGCACTGCAATCTTACCAGCCAAGTCATCAGGGTTGGTTAGCGCAGCACAACCGTCTGCTGGTGTTCCAGCAACCACTTCTCCTGAAAATGTTTCTATACAAGGGCCAGGTAAAGAACTGCCTAAGGCCAGCACCTCACCATCAACGCCATCTATACTTACATTATAGAATTGTCCATAAAGGGAAGCATTCAATAAAAATGCTGCAAAAAGTAAAGTTAATTTTGTAAAATTTTGCTTCATAACTACCGTTAATATTTAAAAAATTTATAAAAGTTATTGATTTAAAGGAACGCGATAAAATAAATTTAATGCGTAAAGATACCTAGATGTTTATGGGTAAGTTCTCCAAAAGGGTAATAAATAAATTCAAAAATTTATAGCCATCAAAACTAGTGGTTAATTGGTAAAATAGTTGTTTCTCTTTTTCCAATAAACGCTAATAATGTCAGCTAGGAAGCTTATCTTTTATTAATTGAGTGGGTATTTCAGGGTAAATGTAGGCTAAAGAAAAGCCTATTTTCTTAAAAAGAAGAAGATAACTTTAAAAAAAAATGATTTTGTCGAATTGTGAAAAGAGCCCGACAAAATTTTAAATGCTTAAAAAGGAGTAAATCCCGAAATACTTTGGAGTAAGTTGAGTAAATGGGGCGCATCTCAAATTGTAGTTCGTAGCATAGACGGCTGGTCTGAGTAGGTATGCTAAGGCTACTCAAGCCAGCCGTCTATGCTATTTTTAATGTTCCATTAAGTTTAATGCGACATTTTGAGATGCACCAGAATAAATGAATAGTGGTTTAAGACCGAAGTTCTTACCAGTTTAATCATGTTGTCGGTTATCAGATGGTCTACGTTTTTCGCTCTACATAAGGAAAAAATAACTACGCATAAAAACGCAATTTATTAATCAATGGTTAGTGAAGGTTTTTAAAGAAAATGTTGAGTTAGCCAAATTTAACTCTTTACCTCAAAACATAAACTACTGATAACCAGCTATTTAATTTTTAATGCAAGAAAATTTGAAAAAACGCTTATTGACTTTTTAATTATTTGGCTGTGTGGGGAATCTCCACATAGCCAAATAATTAAAATTTTACTTTCAAAAGCTATAAAACGCCAAAGATTATTCTAAAATAGCTTCACAAACCATTGTTAATAGTATTTATTTTAAAATTTTTCGTATAGAAAGACCTCCAAGGTTTTGAAAACCTTGGAGGTCTAAACCATTTAGAATAAAGGCTAATTTATCATTCCTAATCTGAAAAACAATAACTATTTCTATTACCGCCTTATTTCCAAAAAGCCACTATACTGCTTCCCTTCCCCATTATCTAAAAAGTAGAAATAAGTGCCATCGGGTAAATCTTTATTATTCCAAGTACCATTCCATTGACCTTTATAACCCGCTTGTTCAAACACCATATTTCCCCAACGGTTAAAAATCTGGATTTGATTATTCGGGAAATTTTCTATGCCATCAATCGTAAAGGTTTCATTGATATTATCTCCATTCGGAGAAAAACCATTGAAAATAAGGAAAACTTTACATTCAATATAAAAGGTAACCGTAGCCGTATCACATCCAGCAGGATTAC
>JBGCFJ010000932.1:0-5467 GCA_045106885.1 Saprospiraceae bacterium | reverse complement strand
ACAAGTTAAATCGGCGTCTTTTTCCGCTATGCTGCGTTATTTTTTCCTCAAATAGCACGGCTATTCTTAAAAAAAATGCCTTGCCTAGCAAAAAAATACACTCGATTAAACTATCAACTACTTATGATTTGAACCACTAGTAACTAAATCACCTAACAATTATTTATGAATTACGCTACGAATCGTATTAAAATACTATGGTAAAGATAAAATTAAAATGCTTACTTTTTTTCATCGCTTGTGGCTTCTACCAACTGGCGGTTGGGCAATCCTCTGTCCGACATAGTATTTGTTTAGTCATCCCAGAAATTGCCATTCTAGATATAGAGCCTAATAATACGACTATCAATTTATCGCTAAATGCACCTACAGAAAGCGGAACTGCTGTTACCTTTTCTAAAGAAGATGCCTCCAAATGGTTAAATTATACGTCTGCCATTGCGCCAAATGGAGCTAGTCGGTCTATTGCTGCACAAATTTCTGGCAATAGTATTCCAGAAGGACTCCAATTATATTTAGAAGCGGGTAATTATAGAGGCAGTGGGGGAGGAACGCTTGGAAAATCTACTGGGAAAATGGCATTAGATACTAGTCCTAGAACAATTGTTAGTGATATCGGACGGTCTTATACGGGTAATGGGACTAATAATGGGCATCAATTGAAATATGCTTTATCTATTGCGGATTATGGGAAATTAAATGCGGAAACGAATCAACAAGTAATGGTGATTTTTACGATTACTGAGTAATAATTTATGGTGTATCAAAGTGGTTGATGGTGGGTGATACTTTCAAAGTATCACCCATCATCAGCTTGCACTTATCAACCATTTTAATACACTACCTAATAATTAATGATGAAGCTATTGTTTAAAAAATATACATTTTTATTATTGTTTTTATTGGGTTGTACCTATTTGTTACAAGCTCAGCAAGAAACGAGTATTCATATTAGTGCAGCCAGAAGTTTTTCAAATTTTGAAGCGGCATTACCTGAGGCAGGGAGCGATATTAATGCTATTTATAGTACCAGCCAAGCTTTAATTAACCTAACTTTAAATACTTTTGGTAGTTATCGAATTTCTGTTAGACAAGAAGATACGAACTGGGATAATCAATTGAGTTTTTATATTCGTCGTACTGGCAATGGTTCAGGAAGAGGGTCTATTTTTGGCGGGACTAATTTTTTACTTTTAGATACTTTTGACCAAGTCTTTTTTGAAGGATTTTATACTCGGTCAAGCGTTCCTATTCAATACGAATTTCGGAATTTGTCGGTTTTAGTACCTGCTGATGGGCATACTTCGGCGGTTATTTATACGATTACTAGCCTTTAAAGAACGATGAACGATGAATGATGAACGATGAATTCGGCAATTAATGCAAATGGTAGGTCATTGTTGTATGGCTATATTGTTAGCGTGTTAGATAATTTTTTAATCAAGATTTTTAGCTCTTTTTTCAATAGGACTATATTGCAGAACATTTCAATTTTCTCCGAAACTTTGATTAATTATAAGGGGTTTACGCAGCCTTGAAAATGATTGATTTTTTGACGCTGATTTCGCTGATTATTTATGTTTTGATAGGCTATAAACATAATTTATCATAATTTCAAACAGCGAAATCAGCGCTAAAATAAAAACTTCTTACACCCCTTAATTAGATTATCTTAGTCCTTTAATATAAGCTCCAAACCGCTCCATAGCAACTCCTAAATCTGCAATATTAAAACAAGGATAAACTATCCGAAACAAACCTCTTTTACTATGCCCAAATCCTTCTCCTGGCGTTAATAAAACACCTGTTTTGTTATACAAATCTTCCCAGAATTTAGTCTCTGCTTTTTGCGTGGGTTTCTTCAAGAATTTAGCACAATCCACCCAAATAAATAAACTGCCTCTAGAAGGGACATACGGAATATCCAAAGCTCGTAGTTTCTCAATCACAAAGACGTAAGATTCGGTTAAGGCTTGCTGATTGTATTGGATGTATTTTTCCATGAAATCATGGTCGTTCATCACCTCGGACAAAATCCATTGGGTATGATTAGAGACTAAATGAGACACATTTAAATTATCATAGGCTTTTAATAAGGATTCATTATAGGTATGAATTAAGCCTACTCTAAAGCCTGAAATGCCTAAGTCTTTTGACAAGGCATACCAAAGATGTAAATAAGGACTTTGTTTAGTGTGCATAATTTGCCCAAAAGAGATAAATTTTCGTTGTTTTTTATAATCTTTTTTGATGCTTGGATGATTGGTGTTTAGCTGAGATAAGCCATATATTTCATTAACAATCAAATGGATTTTATTTTTGATACACCAATTTGCTATTTTTTCTAGGCGTTTGATGGAATAAGTGCCGCCCGTTGGATTATCAGGCGTTGTTACCACTAACAATTTAAAGGTTTTGCCTTGCCCTTCTATGTCTTTTTTCGCCTCCTTAAGTTGTTTAATTTTTAAAATAGGCTTTTCAGCAATCTCTGCAATTTCGTGATGCGTAATCAAATTATACCGTTCCATGCCCGCTTTATTCCCCACATCTTGCTTATAAACAGGATAGCTCGGTGTTGGAAAAACAGCGACATCACCAGCATTTCCCAAAAGCCAAGCAGTCATTTCTATCACCGCAGAAGCCCCTACGGATATTCCTAAATGGTCGGCTGACATAGGAACTTTCGTTAAAAATTGACTTAAAAAATTAGCCATTGTTTCCCGAAAACTTTCATGTCCCAAACAAGAAGTATAATTCGGTACCCAATCTGGAATGGATTTTTCTAAGCCTATCAGCTCTATTCTCTCCTTTAATAAATGCCAACTTTGCTTGTTTTCCGCAGTATTCAGCGGGAACTTCCCATTTGGATTATCAGTAGGGTGATACATGTCGCCACTCGCTTCGAAGAAGTGGTCGAAGTCTACTCTAAGTTGGGTGTGGAAAGCAATTTGACCTCTTTTGGAAAGAGTTTTGATGTTTTTCATAATATGGCAAGGTAGCAAAAAAATAGTCTCCAATTTTATGGAAATTGGAGACTTATTGAATTATTAGTAAATTTTATTTTCTATCAATTGGTAATAAACCAGCAACTAGTAATTAGAGTCTGTCCGTAAAGTCGATTTTGTTTCGTTCGTAACCACCAAATTTATTTGGTAGGTTCATAAATTACTGACAGTCAATATTTTGAATCAGCCAAATAAATTTGGCGATTACGTTAGACACGCAAAGCACAAGTTTACGGACAGACTCTAACTAGCAACCAGTTAAACCACTTTCGTCACACCAGGCACAGGAATTGGATACATTCCATTCGCATCAGGCATAACTTGCGGATTAGCATTCCAATCATACTTTGCAGGAGCTAAATCTATCTTAGAATTAATCGCATCGTCCCACTTAATAGTTTGCCCAGAATAAGTCGCCATTCTTCCTAAAATAGAAGTCATCGTTGCTTTTGCGCCATTTTCTGCATCGGCATATTTATACTCACCTTTGGCAACTGCTGCGAATAATAAATCGTGTTCTACTTGATAAGGATTTTTATCCTTTTTATCATTATGATTCATAATGGTATACCCACTTCTGGTTTTGATAACCCCAGGTTTTGGCGCAGAACCATTGGTTCCATGAAATGCCTCACTTACACGATTTTGACAACCTTTGATATGCCGACATTGACTAGACATAATTGACCCGTCTGCATATTCAAATTCTACAAAATGGTGGTCAAAAATCTCGCCATGGTCTTTTCCATTTCTAACTTCTCGACCGCCCATGCCACTTGCACGTACTGGATAAGCTTGCTTGACCCAGTTTCCAACATCTAAATTATGGATGTGCTGCTCTGTAATATGGTCACCACAAAGCCAATTGAAATAATACCAGTTTCGCATTTGGTATTCCATTTCTGTTTGCCCTGCTTGTCGAGGTCTTACCCAAACACCTGCGCTATTCCAATAAACTCTTGAATGGACAATGTCTCCGATAATACCATTATGTAATTTTTCTACCCATTCGGTATATATTTTTTGATAATGTCGTTGCAATCCAACTACTACATTTAATTTCTTCTTTTTCGCTTCTTCTGCCGCAGCTAATACTTTTCTAACCCCAGGTGCATCTACCGCACAAGGTTTCTCCATGAAAACATGCTTATTCTGCTTAATCGCTTCTTCAAAATGAATCGGTCTAAATCCAGGAGGAGTTGCAATCACCACCACATCACAAAGCGGAATGACTTGTTTATATCCATCAAATCCATCAAATTTATGTTCCTCTGGCACATCAATAAACGGACGCATATCTTTCAACTCGTCAGAAGACCAGTCTTGAAATTCTGCACTATAAATTTTCTTATAACATTTGTCTAAATTATCTCTAAAGGCATCTGCCATAGCGACTAATTTGACATTCTGCCCAGAGCTTAAAGCTTGTACAATCGCTCCAGTTCCTCTACCTCCACAACCAATTAAGCCTACTTTTATCGTATCCGCACCATCTATATGTGCTTTGGCTGAAACGAGTGAAGGCGCAAGCATCATGCTACCTGCTACTAAGCCAGAAGTTTTGACAAAATCTCTGCGGTTTATTCCAGAATTTTTTTGATTTTTCATAATGAAGTATGTTTTAAATATTAGTCAATTGTCAATAGTTATTAGTCATTGGTGCTTAATTACGAATGTCCAATGACTAATGACTAATGACTTTTATTAATTTTCAAGTACCAATAACCAAAAAGCTGCTCGCTTTTCTAGTGTTGGTTGCTTAGCAGGTTTCACGATTCTAAATCCGACAAAAGGAGAATCGGTATTCCACCAAAAACTTTTTGGAATTTGTGGGTCTCTTTCTTTCCACTTACTACTAGAACGAATTCTTGCCGCACAACGATGGTCTTCTTTCGAGTCATCCCAACTGCCTCCTCTAACTGTTCTAGGATGCAAACGAGTTGGTTGAATCCAAGGGTTGATTTCCGTTGCCATTTCCGCCGCTATCGTCGTATAAGCATCTTTTTTATATTGGTCTAAAGTCCATTCCGATACATTGCCTAACATGTCGTAAAGCCCCCAAGCATTCGGTTTTTTACTGCCGACTTTATGATATTTCTCTGAACTATTATCATAGTGCCAAGCATAATCATCTAATAATTCCGTATCATCTCCATGATAATAAGTAGTCGTACTACCTGCTCGACAAGCATATTCCCATTCCGCCTCGGTTGGCAACCGATAAAAATCACCTGTTTTGTCAGATAACCATTTACAATACTGCAAAGCAGAAAATTGCGTCATACTAACGGCAGGAATTCCTTCCTTACCCATCCCAAAAGTAGGGTCTTCGTAAGGTTGACTAGGTCTTGCAAAAGCATCCGCATCTCAATCTGTTCGACCTTCAGGCGCTTTCTCTAATTCTCTTTCTCTAAAAATATTAAATTCTTCAATGGTCACTTCGTGTACCCCGATATAAAAAG
>JBGCFJ010000931.1:0-1630 GCA_045106885.1 Saprospiraceae bacterium | reverse complement strand
AACCGCTGATGCTTATCGAAAAAATGATGATTTAGCGGGTATCTTTTATACAGGTGGGACAACAGGTTTCCCTAAGGGGGTAATGTTAACGCATTCAAATGTATGGGCAAGTGCAATAGCTTTGGTTAGTTTAATTGGCTTGGGAGATGAAGATAGAGTTTTACATGCAGCGCCAATGTTCCACTTAGCAGATGGAGCTATGACACAGGGCGGTATGTTAGCAGGGTCAACCCATGTTTTTATTCCAATGTTTACCCCAGCGGCAACCATACAAGCGATTGATGAAAAGAAGGTGACGCATTCCTTGTTAGTACCTGTAATGATACAGATGGTTATCAATGACCCTACCGTAAAAACGGCAGATTTATCTTCTTTAAGATTTGTGTTATATGGTGCTTCTCCGATTGCCGAAGCGGTCTTAATTCAAGCGATGAATACTTTGCCACAAGCAGATTTTGGACAGGGATACGGGCAAACAGAACTAGCGCCTTTAGCGACTATGTTAGCACCAAAATATCACACAACGGAAGGCCCTTTTGCAGGAAAATTAAAATCTGCTGGTCAAGCGATTCCTTGTGTAGAGATTAAAATTGCAGATAAAGAAGGCGCTTCTTTACCATTAGGAGAAATTGGAGAAATTGCCGTTCGTGGTCCGAATGCAATGAAAGGCTACTGGAATAAACCAGAAGAAACAGCGGTTGCTTTGCGTGATGGTTGGGTACATACAGGCGATGCAGGATATATGGATGACGAAGGCTTTGTCTTTTTAGTAGATAGAGTAAAGGACATGATTGTTTCTGGTGGGGAAAATGTTTATTCTGCGGAAGTGGAAAATGCAGTTAATAATCACCCTGCGGTCGAGCAAGTGGTCGTGATTGGTATTCCATCGGAAGAGTGGGGCGAACAAGTCCATGCCGAAGTGATTTTGAAAGCAGGACAAACAGCGACGGAAGCTGATATTATTGCTAAAACGAAGGAATATATCGCCAATTATAAATGTCCTAGAAGTATTACTTTTAGAACCGAACCTTTTCCATTATCTGGAGCAGGGAAGTTATTAAAGCGAGATGTGCGGAAGCCTTATTGGGAAGGAAAGGATAGACAGATTAATTAATTTTCAATTTTCAATTTTCAAATTGGGCGGCTGTAGAAAATAGTCGCCCAATTTGGCTATTAACTCAAGTTATGGAAAAATGGAATAAACTGGTAGAAAATCCTTTAGGTTTTCCTGTCAAAGGCATTTATGCCTGTTTTTATGGCTAATTATCTGTGCCAACCTGAAGGTTGGTGACGGGAAAGCCTGAAGACTTTATTACCAGTTATCTATTTAGGAAACCGCTTTGTTTTAGAAATAGGGCTGAACAAAAATAACCATGAATAAATGGCTTAAAATATTACTAGGAATTATTCTCGCCTTATGCCTAGTAGCATTGACTTTACGACAAATATACCTAACGCCTAATTACCTACCCGAACCAACTTTAACGGGCAAATTCTCAACCACTACCATTGAAAGTAGTGGTGGTGCAAGAAATTTCCATTGGTATACACCGAGAAATATCAAGGGAAATACCATCATTTTTGTGCTCCACGGTTCTACAGGAACAGGCGAAGGCGTCAGAGAACAAAC
>JBGCFJ010000930.1:0-17242 GCA_045106885.1 Saprospiraceae bacterium | reverse complement strand
ATTGAACGGTATCAATCCTATAAAGTACCGTTCAAAACCCATCGTCCAAAACCTTAATAATTTAACCAGTTCATAACATGAGCCAAAAAAATGATTCGGGGAATCATTTTTTTGGTGAACTGCATCAGCGGACGGGTGGCTCAGAAAATGATTCGGGGAATCATTTTTTTGGTGAACCGCCCTAGAGCAGTAGGTAGTAAATAGTTGGCAGTTTGCAGTTGGTACATATTCACTTACTAAGCAAGCTTTTAGTACAAAAAAACTATCCATTATTTCCTTCTTATCACCCTAGCAGGCAGAAAACATTCCTCATCTTAGGAGCAGGTAAATCGGTTCTTCTTTTACACTAGTAGTCTATCAATAATTAATCTTTTGTTCGTGGAAAGTCTTCTTCTAATTTAATTGCAGGTTGCTTGAAACAAGTTGTTATATTCACTTATTTCTAGTAGTCTTAATCTCTTTAATTGTCATTAACTGTTTGTCGGTGCTTTACATTGTACTATTAACTAAGTCGCTAAGAAAAAAGAGTGTTGGGATAAACAGGCTTACTTACTTTTAATCTTCCTTAAAATAGATTAAGCTAGTACCCCAACACTTTCATCATGCACCCAGTTAATTTTATCTTTGTTCCATTGGTTTTTTGGGTTATTTGTTGTCGGTTGTTGGTGCTCCATTGTCGATATTTACAGTTATTACTAACTGATAATCGACAATTGATTACCGTTTTTAAAATACTTAAATCTTGTAGTCATAGGTATCCTATGACCAATACAAAGGCTACTTGAATCGGTTTTGTGAAAGCCTATATCAATAGACATAGTGTCCTTCACATTGGAAATATATATGGAATCATGAAATGGCTCTTGTAGTGCTTAGGCTACACCTATTTCACCTTCCTCTAAAAGGTTGTTTGATTGTTTGTGTGAGATTAGTAATACCGAATTGATATAGTCGCTTTTAATCCTTTTTTAGCAATGTTTCGCTAATTAGATTGGCGCTTACCAATGGTATGCTTCTGGGTGTGTTTAGCTATTTTTTAGCTAGTATTACCTTTTTTAAAGGTACGGTTGTAGGGATGGAATAATACTTTTCAGATGAATCAAAACCTGCATGTTTCGGTTTCATCTTTGTAACTTAACTAGTTACACTTTATACATTTTCAAACATTATGCCAAAAAATAATATGTATTAAAATTTGGCTTTTTTATGATGTACTAATAGACTTTACACGGTTTACTGTTCACTGCCTGCTCCGATTTTTATCGAAAGTCTGCTGTACGAAAACTTTTAGCATAAACACTAATCCTAAAAAATGAATTCGTTAATCGCAAAATATAATAGACTTCGTATCAATCCTTTTTTTCGATTATTAACAATTCATCGTTTATCATTCATCATTAAAAAATAACATGTATAAGAACTATACTACTCTATTTGTAAATATTATGCCAACTTTTAATGTGTATTGTGTTTTATTTAACGAACACTTATTTTAAATCCTACAAAAAATTGATAATCAATATTTTACACAAACAAATATAACTAATATTATTTTATTTCCTTAGTAAACATTATCAAGTAAATGTTTTTTAGGGAGCATAAAATAAAAAAACCGACCAAGACATCATCGTCTTAATCGGTTCATATTACATTTTATTACCATTAATCTTTAAGGTCGATTTTGTAAAAAATCGAATTGAGAAGAGAAAAATAATACTTTCTTATTATTCCGCTCTAATTAGTTCTTTTTGGAAAATGTTTTGGTATTGGATTGTCGATGTAAAATAAGGTAATAAAATATGCTTAGGTATGTTGGTTCAAGTATCAGGCTAGATTTAATTTAAATCTAGCCCGATACCTGATACTCAATTATTGCTTTAATAAAATCATCTTTTTTGTTTCTACTCCATTCTGTGTCGCTAGTTGGTAATAAAACATTCCGTGCTCCGTAAATGCTTTTCCTTCAATTATAATTTGATTATAGCCTTTGCCATATTCTCCTTTGATTACTTTTACTACTTTTCCAGACATATCTAAGATAGTCATCGTAGCAGTAGAAGCAACTGGCAAATCAAAACCAATCAATGTCTCTCCTGTAAATGGATTCGGTTTATTTTGGTATAATGTAATTCCTGCATTTATAGTAACTGGCTCAGCAATATTTAAATTAACCGAAATAATTTCTTCTGTTCCAGTATACGCTTCTGCTGGTGTGATATTTGAGCCTAATTGAATCACTTCACTTAATCGAAGGTTTTCTTTTGCTTTAAAAACAAGACTGAATAACACTTCATCGGCATCCAATTTAATCGCTTCTGCTTCATTCCAACTCGTCGTAATCATGCCTCTTTGTAGCATAGATAAATTGAAGTTGTCAAAACTCATTTTATCTCCAATTAGCAATTGTTCAAAGGCTAAGGCGTTACCGTCGAAATCGACCTCAAATTGGTATCCTAAGATTTCTTCAAAATTACTTGCTTTAAAATCAACGGTTACCGTTTCTCCAGCTTTCTTTACCTGTTCAGCTATTTCAAAATTTAAGGCAGTTGTCGTATTTCTACTTTCTGCCGTTATGAATTGATTAGCCGCAGCAGAGTTATTTAAATCCCCTATTTTTACTGCCACAAAGTCTAAAGTCATCATATCCTCAACCAAATTTGTAATTTCATAGGCCTCTGGATAGATTTCTACAAATGGATTCACTGGATTTAAAAACTCATAATCTGCATCAATAAATCGCCAAGAAGTATTATCTGGAAAGTCTTCTTTCATTCCTAAAATAACTTGTCTTAATAGCACCATGTCGTAAGCAGAAATGGACCCTGAATGATTCACATCTGCCGCAATCATTTTATACGGAGAATCTAATGGTTTTATACCTAGTACATGCTTACTCAACAAAACAATATCAAAAGTCGTAAGCCCATTCGCATAATTCATATCCTTCTCTGGCGTAATCCTATAACTGCCATTTAATGGAATTTCTTCGAAGCTAAATGTTCCAGTTGTACCTGTTGTAGTTGGGGCCATTTCGTAACCTCCTATACTGATATTAACAGATTCTACCATATCCCCCTTTTCGTTTTGGATGTGGCCTGCAACCCTAGCAAAACTATTGGTAGTTTCCTTTTCCTCTTCTCCGTCTCCTTCCCCTGTTAGACTTATTGGGAGTTCTTCTGCTTTACCAGCAGGGCAGATATTTAATTTATTTTCGATGATAACCTCTGACCATGAAAAGCTGACATTTCCAGCAGTATCAACTACCTTTAACATAATGGTATCCATTCCTATATCACTACAACTAAAGGCGATTGCAGTACTAAAAGTATCTACATTAGATTTTCTCGCTAAAATACTATCTATCCCACAGTTATCATGACTCCCTCCATCGAAAGAGGTCGCATAGACCCAAGTTACAATAATACTATCTATCAAAGTAACGGATATTTCTTGTGCTATCGCTACTGGAGGCAATACATCATCTACTGTTATGGAAATAGTGTCATTCATCCTATTTCCCGAAGGGTCGGTTATAATATAAACAATATCATGCGTACCAAAGGGCACATTTGGCATTGTCCCTCCATTGCCAAAAATAGTATTAGAAGGTCCTGTAATAATTACTGTTAATTCGCTAACAGCTGCACAGTTATCTGCTAAATTTGTTACAGGAGGCACTATTATATCCACCGCACAATCATGGTTTGCTGTTCCGTTTATAACTACGTCTGAAGCTTTTATTGAATCAATTGTTGGTGCTTGGTGGTCTACTATTTCAATTAATTGTTGACCAATTGCAATTCTGTTGCCATCATTAGAATTACACCAATCCGTTACAAACCAAGTTCTACTAATTCGTTGCTTATCGGAACTATTAATATTAATGGTCGTTTCTTCAAAATTCACACCAAAGCGGCAAATATTCTTCACTAATATGGTATCATTATTTCCTACGACTACGAAAGGTGCCCCTACATTTGCTTCCGTTAAACTCATACCACAATTTAAAGCATTCGCCCCAACTAAGTTATCTGGAAATTGCACCGTTTTCAAGGTAGGCTTCAATTCATAAAGATTCTGTACACAAGAAGTCGAATTACCAGCAGCATCTGTAAAAACCCAAGTTCGTTGAATATGGTTTAAAGTATCAGGATCATCAATATTTGACCCGCAGTTCGTAAAATTAGAAATAAATTTATCTCGTACAATAGTGTCTACTATAGCACTACATGCATCTGTCACAATAGGGTAAACGTTAATACTTGAAGGTTTAAAATCCTGTCCACAGAAAAAAATTGTATCCCTAGTATCCTCACAAATAGGTGTCGTCTTATCTTCAATCAATAAACTCGTCCAACAGCTATTTCCTAATGGATTGGTCACCATTACATTAACGGTATTACCAATATGAGTTGGGTTTAAAATTAGAGAATCGCCCATTGTTTGCCCAACAATCCCAATTTTATATCCATCATTACAAGAAAGATTTCCTTGTAATAAATCCGAAGGCTTTAAGGTTGCTTGACAGTCATCAATCAAGGTCACTTGTAAATTTCCTACACAAGCTAAAAAAGTATTTGGTAAATTTTCAAAAGTCAAGCTTGTTGTACATGTTTGATTGGTATTTGTTCCATTAAGTAAAATATCAAAACTAAAATTCATTAGGGATTGCACTTCATTTAATACAAGCCTATTATTAGTGGCATCAAAAGTGGCTGCATTTGGATTTCCTCCCATTGCAAAAGTAGGACTCGGCAAATAAGGCAAGGTTTCTGGTTGAGTAGAACCTGTAATTAAAAATGGAGCAATCGTATCTGTATAACACATCATGGTATCAGGAATAATAATTACTCCACCTGTATTCGTTATGCCTGGAGTATTCACTCTATCGCTAATTCCAAAAGAATTATTAGGGTCAACAATAATTCCGTTATTTGTAAATGTACCCAGTAAAGTTACAGAATTTGCTGGTGCGCTAGACTTAATAATTGAACTATTAATATATCCATCGGGAAAAGTCGTCGCTTTATCAATCTGTATTATCCCCATATTTCCACTGTTAACCAACATACCACTAGCCGTAAAATTGAGAGAACCAGACATTCCAGTAGCCATGGTTATAGCATTATCATTTAGAAGTGTTCCTGCACTAAATACCCCAAATAATTGAATACCACCCTCATTTTCACCAATCAGTAATTTTGAATTTTCTTGATTCCTAAATGTACTTCCCATGCTAATAGAAACACCATTTCCATTAACATTGTCTATTATAATCATCCCTAAAGAATCACCTACTGCCACTCCTCCATTTTCTAATGCTCCAGTAATATTAATCCCATCTCCTGCAACACCATTAATCGTAACCATACCACCTCCTTGTGAGACGGTGCTATTATTAATAAAGGTACCTCCAATTACTTCAATCCCATGACTACCAATATCTCCGAAGTTGCCATTGCCTATCGTTATAAAGCCTGCATCATTATTAAAAATGCTATCGGTCGTAATTCCATTACCTGTTACTTTATTAATGGTTAGGCTTGCTAAAGAATCATTTGTAAAAAGACCTGTATTATTTACACCATGACCACCAGCAGTTTCAATAGTTATTTTATTAGAATTTTCAAAGAAAGTTCTATTATCTATGGCATCACTTCCACTATTATTGACGACTAAACAATTCTGATTATCAAAAGAATTAAATGGAGCAGCATTAGCTAATTGTAAAATGCCATTTGTTCCAGAATGATTAATTGTAAAATTTCCTTGATTAACAGAAGATCCTGAACCCGTTAGTAAAATCCCTGCCGCATTAGAACCATTTACTGAAATAGTCCCCAAGTTTAATAATTGCGTCCCATCTTGTCCTATTGCCAAACCATTATCATGCGCATTATTCACATTTAATATACCGATAACCGTTAAATTAGCTCCCGACATACTCGTTATCACTCCATCTCCAGTTCCCGTCGTATTATCTATATCAACCGTGGTGGTGCTTGGAATAGTAAAGGGTGACATGACTACTAATTGGACAGCACTTATCGAAGTCGGTAAATTTGAAGTCGGTTCATTCGCTGCTCCAGTTTGAATTGTCAATACGCCATTAATTGTTCCACTTATTGGCGCAGTATTATCCAACCAGTTGGCATTATTCGTCCAGTCTCCATCTACTGACCCTGTCCAGGTTTCTTGAGCGATAGCATTTGTAAATAAGCTGAAGCAGAGCATCATACTTAAACAAAATTGCCTCATTAATTTGTTCGATAGAAAATTTAATAAATCTTGCGTACGGGTTTGCTTTTTTAATTGAGCCCGACACTTTTTAGCTAGTATCTTCTCGTGATTGAAATGTTTCATAATTTTTTTTAATGGTAAATAAATAAATGTAATGCATTCGTTTAGGCATCACTCAAGAGGGGTAAAGACATTCCTGTTCTTACACTTTTTGTTGTAATTGCCTAAACTAAATTGTATAAAAATGCCCAAAGTGGGCAAAAAAAATCTACGTAAATCTATAGGAATTAAGTACTTATAAAGTAGAATTTATTGACCGCAAAAAGATTTCAATTTATTTTTTGTGGTGCCGAAGCTACGCTCCTTAAAGGAATTTTGAGTTAATTACTCCTACAGACGGGGTCAGAGCGATGCTCTTTTAATAAAGAACCGAGGAGCGTAGCTTCGATACGGTCTGTAGGAATTGATGAATTTCCATTTTTCCTTTAAGGAGCGTAGCTTCGGAACGATATAGCAATCTTTTTTCGGGCAATAGTAGAATTGTCAGTACTCAATATAGTAGCCAAACCAACTCGTCGGATGACTCCGTCGTCCGATGAATTGGTTTAAATCATCCGACGACGCAGTCATCGGTCGATTTAAACTAGATGATGGAGTACTTACTTAGAATTACTCCTAAAATTTCCCCACAGATTTTTTAACCTTGCAGGTGTAGTGCACTGCAAGACTCAATGATATCAATTTTTCATCTGACTATATCGTATTCAGTTACTGAAATTTTCTTTATAAAAATCAGTCCCCAAAACATTGTTATCAATCAAATATTAAACACAACCAAATCAAGCATTTGCGCCATAGCTAACTAAAAAAGGTAGATTCGGATTGGCAAAATGACTACTGTTCCCATAGAGATTGCTGCGCTAACAGTACCCTACAATAGCCCTTTTGTCAATCCAGAATCGCCTCTGATAAAACCACTTTGTGTAACACACTAAATTTGTATTTTTAGCTATTTCTAGCCATTATTTTTTTATAACTGAAGTGTAGCAAATTGAATAAATGGGTGTATCTCAACATATCGTTCGTAGCTTGAAAATTCATTTCCAAGACAAAAATGTGGTTCTTTGAAAAATTCAGCGAAATAAAATTTTAATCGCCCGATGACTACGTCGTCGGATGATTAAAATCAGCTCATCCGACGCCGATAACTATCGGCGCTAGTCATCGGACGAATTGATTCTCCTACTGTTTACTCCAACAAGTCGGAAGGATTTGTCAGAGCACCAAAATGTTACTCTTGGAAATGAATTTCCAAGCTAGGAATACTTTTCAAAAAAATAGAGATAGCGGCATTTTAAGATGCGCCCAAATAAATTAACTGGGTAAGATTTTCAAAATAAGTACCACCGAAGAAGATAAAATCATCCTCATTTACCTTCAACAATTTCTTGTGCAATTGGAAGTAGGCTATAAATAATTAATAATTGCTGTATTTATAGCTACTTAATACACTAGCAAATTTAAAGGCAGTACTAAATTAAAAATGTTAAAGGTAAAATTGGTGTAATATGCAGTAACAAAAGTGTTGCGCTATATTCACCTGATACTGGTGTGCATGAAAGGATAAAATCCTTAAAAATTGGGTATGGAAGATAAAATAAAACTTATATTAACTGTTGCTTAAGTTAGGTCAAGTTCTATGCCAAAATTATCATATTAAATTTTATATACATTTGAATATCAACCAATTATCTGTTCTGAAATAAAAAAATAACATTAAATAAAATTTATATTTAAATTAAAAATAATACCTAAACCCCTAACTTAAAACTTGTTATTTTTTACACATTAAATCAAATCATAATTCAAACTAATCCTAAAATCTATTCAAATATATTTTTAAAAATAATTTATTTTTATTTCAAATATTTATTCTTCATCAACTAATTCTAAAAAAGACAGCCAGAAGGTCACCATAAGGCAACCAACTGGCTTTGTCCTATTACCATCACCTATTTTATTTCTTTAGTTTCTTTTGGTTGATGAATGAAAAGAGGTCTGGAAAACTGCCTTTTTTTAACAGCTTTCCAGTTTCCTATTACCATCACCTATTTTACAACCTATTATTCTTACAAACTGATAATCTTTATTACTCAGTCTGGTTTTCTATTTGGTCTTTTTGAAAATTGAAAATTCTAAATTGAAAATTATCAAAACCACTTTGGGAAGAATGGGATTTCAACCCCATTCTACCCCTTGTGGGATTACTGTTCATAGTTATTGAGAGAACTTGGTCTCTAATTAAATGCTATTATTTATCCAATAAAATCATCTTTTTGACAATCTTATCACTAATGGTTTCTAATGAATAGTACATCAACCCTACGGTTGGTAAATCTGCTCTTTCAATAATGACACTATGTTGTCCCTTTGTGTATTCCGCTGCATATTGCTTAACAACTTTGCCATTAACATCATAGACGGTTAAAGTAGCTGATTGTGGACTCGGTAAGGTAAATTGAATCGTTGTTTGCTCGTTAAATGGATTGGGTTGATTCTGGAATAATTCAACCGAATTCGTAAGGATTGCTGTTTGATTGAAATTTAATTCAAGGTCATAAATCTCTTCAATATTACTGTATAACTCTGGCGCAAAACGATTACTTAACTGAAGTACTTCGCTCAATTTACCCGCTTTTTTAGCTTTAAAGGTCAGACTAAATAAAGCCTGTCCATCCGCCAATGTTACACCTGTTGCTTCGTCCCAACTCGTTCTTAATTTCCCTTTATTTATTTGTGTCAAACCTAAGTTATCTTCCGACAGACTAGTAATCCCTTCTTGTTTAAAAGATTGATAGTCAACTACATTTGATTCAAATAACAATTCAAATTGGTATCCTAATACCTCTTTAAAGTCTTTGGCTTTGAAGCTAACTTCAACCATCTCACCAGCCACAAAAGTTTGGTCATTCAACTCAAAAGATAAAATCTCATTTTGGTCTCTACTTTCGCTACTAGCATAGCCATTAGATTGGGCAGAATAATCTACATCTCCAATCTTAATCGCCATAAAATCAACGTCTGCTTGGTCTGCTCCATCAGGAGAGATAACTGCAATTTCAGGGAAGTCTGTTTTTAATGGATTTTCTCCAGCCGCAAATTCATGCGTTACGGGTACAAAACGCCAAGATTCATTATTTGGAAAACCATCTGCTAATCCTAAAATTAATTTTCTGGTTTGAATTAAATCTAAGGTAGAAACACTACCCGATTGGTCCACATCTGCCGCAATGTATTTATAAGGAGAATCAAACATTTCTAAAGCGATAATATGCTTTCTAATTTTGATGATATCTAAGGTAGAAACACCATTCTTAGGGGCTGTATTTTTCTCTGGAATTAAGGCATAATCTACATTCCCAGGTAATTGTTCGTAGCTAAATTGTCCATCATTTCCTGTTAAATAAGGATCCTTTTCTTGGTGCGTAATTTGTACTAAGACATCACTTACAGCATCGCCCATTTCTGTGGTCACTTTTCCAGACAAAGCAATGTGGTCTTCAGGGTCAGTTAATCCTCCACCACTACAAGCACTAGCTATATTATCTTGTACCTCTACTGTCGTCAAGCAGTAATCTGAATTTCCATTTTCATCTATTACCCATACTTCCACTTGTTGAGTGCCTACTTCATTACAATCAAAAGTAATAGTAGAAGTGCCAGGTGCTTCGGTAGAATTAGATTCGTACTTTCTAATTCTGAAATCTAAATTTGCTTCAGCCGTGCAATTATCAAAACTCTTCGCATCCAAATCTTTTGCCCATAATTCTACGCCCGCAGGATTGCCATTTGTTCCTGCTTTGATAGAGATAACTAAACCTGTAATACAAACTGGTGTAGGTTTTTTCGCATCTCTAACGGTAACTTTTACGTCTCTAGTCGAACTATTTCCACAACCATCTGTAGCAATATATTTGACATCGTATACACCAGGCTGGACATTATTAAATGGTCCGAAACCGTTTCCTAAAGCACTTTGTGTAGTTAAAGTTGCATTCGGACTGCAATCCGAAACGCCTACATTTGGAATCATCACCGTCCCTTTACAATCACCATCTAACATATCAACTGTATAATCAATTGGTTCGCTGGCAAAAGTTGGTGCGACATTATCTATCACTTTAATGACTTGTTCGTATTCGTAACGACCTTTTCCATTTGTACTATTGACTTCGTACTGACACCAATCAATGACCGTCCAAGTTCTTAAAATTTTAAAACAAGCAGGTGCTTCGATATCTAATACTAAATCTTCATAGTTCGTTGCAATTAAAGCACATGCATTATCTCCTGAAAAAACGGGTTCTCCATAGCCTGCTGGCAAATCTTCTGGAGCTAAGGTAGCCGCAGTTGCACAAGTGGATGTTTCATAATCTGCTGGCCAAGTGATTTGGTCATTATTGGCATTCCATGGTGCTGCATTGATAATTGTAATCGTTTGGGTACAAGCTGTAACTCCTCCGCCGTTAGTTCCCATTGCCGTCCAAGTTCTTTTAATCGTTCCTTGTCCACAATTATCTATATCTGTCTGCGTAGATTCTACAATGTCAAATCCACAATTGTCAAAAACTTGTGGCTGCCCAAATTGACTTAAATCGCTATAATCTGATTCGCAATCAATCGTTTGGTCTGCTGGACAAACAATACTAGGTTCTACTTTGTCTTGAATAGATACATTCACCATACAACTATTCGCATTGCCATGACAATCAGTTGCTTGTAACTCTACCATCACCTCGCTGTCTGTACATACAAATTGTACACTTAATCCAAAATCAGCATCCCCTACCCTTCTTACTAATAATTTATCTAAACAACAATTATCATAACTACCACCATCAAAACTAGACGCAAAAACCGTTGCGGCACCATCTGTATTTAAAGAAACAATCGTCTCATCATTACAAACAACTGTTGGTGGGTCATCATCTAATACCGTTACTCGCATTGGCTTAGAAGCTTTATTGCCACAAGCATCTGTTGCTTCGTAAACAATAGTATGTGTGCCAACTGGTACGTTTAATAAAACACCGCCGTTGGCTTCAATGGTATTAAAAGCAGAGGTGATTCTTATGGTCACTTCATCAGAACAGGCATCTGTAACAGCAGCAGGTAATAAAGGAATATTCGCAAAACAATCAATGGTTTGCGTACCTACCGTTAGGTCCGCAGGAACATTAATCACTGGTGGCGTTTTATCTGCTACTTCTATGATTTGAATAGCTTCTTTTAAGTCACTCGTACACCAGTTGACGACATTCCAAGTTCTCAATATTTTATAAGACCCTTTACAAGCCTCAATTATTCTATCTTCAAAATCTACATTTAATTTGCAAACATCTCCTGTAATCGCATTGATGGCTTTTCCATTAATAGTTGGATACCCTGTGTATTCTGGATTTGTTCTATTACTATTCGCATTTACATCTACACAAGAAATAGCTGGCTGAGTGATGCCATCTACATTTTGTGGGAATAAAACATTATTAATATTCGGTCGAGTAATGCTAATTATTTGAGAGCATTTGCTACTATTTCCGTGTAAATCTTGTGCTGTCCAAATTCTAGTAATTTTTCCAATTGGATTTCCACAATTTAAGTCGGTATATACATCTTCATACGTCACACTACTGCTTGACCCACAATCAGAGATTGTTGCTTGTCCAGTTACAGATGGGTCAGTAGATTCGGTACAAGGAATAGAAATATCGGCAGGACAGGTCAGTCTAGGCGCTATTTTATCTTGTAAATTAATGGTTGCCCAACAATTATTTCCTGTTGCCCAATGTTTTACTTTTACTGTGAGGGTTCTACCTACATATTCGTAGGGAATAGTGGGGCTTGTAGGAATAACGTTTAGGTTTTCGTCCATTACATCAATCGTAAAGGCTTGGTAACCATTTGGGGTACAAGTTCGAGAATTATCTCCATCCTCTAAAATTTGGTCATAGTGAATGGTTACACTACATTCATTTCCTACAGAAACATTTAAGTTATCATTACAAACCATGGTACAATAAACCTGTGCCGTAGTTGTATTATAACTTAATAATAAAAGGAGCATTAATGCGGTTAAGCCTACTGTTCTCCAAATAACACTAGCTGAATTTCCTAATGGTTGAGGAAGCTGTCCTACCGTTGATTTTGCCTGGTTATTTTTTAAAGGTGTAAAAGGTTTGTTCATTGTTAAAAAAGTTTTGTCCCAAAAAAATCAATTTTCGGATTTTGTTTTGGGAAATATTTTTTCCAATTTTAATTGGGAAAAAATTTATCAAAGCAAAAACTCAAAACGAAAATTTCTTTTTTTGTCTTTAAATTGGATTTGATGTTAAAAAATACTCGAAGTGATAAGTGTTTGTGTTTGTTGATGCTTCGAGCGAATCGGTTTTGGGAGAAAAAAGACCATCAAATCGAATGAGCTATGAAAAAATTAGGCTGTCATTTTGTTTTAGTTGACTATTTTAAACAACTATGTTGGATACAATAGGCTGCTAAAGCAAAATGTTTCGACGGGCTTATTTTTTCATTATCAATGAATGTTAGGCAAAATCCTTCCCTGTCTTGCAATGGTGATTAGTCGCTGCAAAACAATTCTTTTCCTATGCTAGACAAGTCTATAAGACTCGTAGCGACGGGAATGTCCATTTAAATAACAAATTGGTTTTTTCTTTTAGTTATGAGTTATAATTGATGAATGATTGAAGTATTGACTCCTTTCTTCCAACGCTTAATTCATAACTTAGAAAAGCTTTTTTTGGATAGTAATAACCCGTGTAGGAAAACTTTTTTTGGCGAGACTTGAGTATTGAGTTAAAAGATTGTTAGACTACGCTCAAAATGTTTTTTCTACTGTTGTTGTCCTTAAACAATTAATTTACTTGGGAACTGTAAGTGGCTGGAAGGCCGTGGGGAGAAATTTTCAATTTTCAATTTCCAATTTTCAAATACTGCACGTATTGAAAATTAAGCATGAATTTTGAATTGATTAGTTTCTTCCTTTTAAATTTTGAATCAATAAGAAAATTTGAGTAAAATTGATGAATCAATTTAAGTGCAAACATTCATTTCTTCAAAATTTTTAAACTAGTAAGGGAAAGCTTAAAAATGTTAGTTTATTTCTGTAGGATATTGGCAAAGCCAAGCATTTTCAAAAAATTCCATACTAATTTTAGTGGTCTTCCTTAGGCATAGGAAATTAAAAAGTATTCCCTTTTTTTATTCCTAAAAACATAGAAAAACTAACTAAAATTTAGCGGTTCATAAAAATGCTGCCTTGATATTATGGATTTAATTCTTTCTGAGGAATCAGAAAATAGATGTGGCTGTTTTTGTAAAGTGTTAATGTTCATGGATGTCAGTTTTTGGAAAATAAAATAAAGTGTTGTTTGTTTTTCTGACGAGGCTGTTCAGACCTCTGGGATAATTTGTTGATGCAAATGTATATCATAAAAGACAACAATGCAAATCATTTTTTCAAAAAAGATTAAAATAGGTAGAAAAAATGATAATATGTAAAAAACTAGCATTTAAGCAATAACCCTTTGTTTATTAGCATTTTACATTGCTTTTGCTATCTTAAAACGCCTGTATTTGCTAGGTTAATTTTTTTTTAAAAAAAGTTTGGAATTATTTTTTCTAAGGGGATTTTTTTCCTTTCCCCCTATTTTAGAGAATTGGAATTAAACAATATTTTTATTTTTAGTAGGTCAACAAAGATAAATTAACCACGAATCATCGAAGCACATACCGTTTAATTTCACTACAAAAAAAACGGAGTTCATAGCCTCCATAATTTTTTTTCATGAGTGTCACTACACTTCTTAGTATAAAATTGTTCCTCTAAATTTGCCACTGCTACTGCCACTGCTACTGCTAAAAAAATGTCAATTTCAATAAAAAAGCCCCCCCACAACTTAGTGCAGAGAGGCCATCCCAAAAACCGATTTAAGTATATATCTACAGGATGACAGGGTTTTTCAAGATTTACAAGATTTAATTTAATCTGTTTCTCCTCAAAATCGTGTACTTTCCTTTGTTCCTATTTTGGTTTCTTGCTTATTATTTGTCTTAAATCAAAATTTTGAGATTGTAGTCATTTCTTTATTTGTCTAAATTTTATTTATCTATATCTCATTCAAGGAAGTTTGACTGAATATTTGGGATTTACAAGATTCCCGCTGTCAAACTATATTTTTTTTATTTCATGGTCTTAATATCTGGCTGAACAATTTAACGCTAATTAATTTTGCAATCGCGTAAATCCTGCAAAATCATATTATTCTGTAAGTAAAAATGGAAGGAGACCGAAGCCTCCTTCCATAAGTGAAGTATATTATTCAAGGATAATCATCTTCTTCGTTGCTACGTTATCCGCAGACTCTAACTGGTAGTATAGTACACCTGTCGCACCTAACTCATTTGCATTTAAAGATACTTGGTTAGCACCTTTCGCATAATCAGCTCTGATTGACTTTAATACTTTACCTTGTACATCCATTACCGTTAATACAGCTGTTCCAGCTTCTGGCAAGTTAAAGCCAATAGTCGTTACATCTGTGAATGGGTTTGGTGTGTTCTGAGCTAATGTGAAACCAGCAGCAGCTGTAGTTGTGAAATCGATGTTTACATCCATCAATTCACCAGCAGTGTTGTATGCTTCAGCAGTAGTAACATCAGAACTTACAGAAACTAATTCACTTAATAATCCAGATGCAGTTGCATTGAATGTTACAGCAAATAATTCCTCAGTAGCAGTCGCTTCTCCGTTCCAAGAAGTTGTAATAACTCCTCTTTCAGCCAAGTTCGTGTTGAAGTTAGCAGCCTTAGCTACGCCTTCTACGATTTCAGCATTTTGACCAGCAACGTTCAATGTGAACTGGTATCCTAATGTATTCGCAATTTCAGCAGCAGTGAATGCTACTGTTACTGTTTCGCCAGCTTCAACAAAACGATCAGTCGTTGTTAAAGTTAAAGCTCCGTTTACTGTACGAGATTCAGCGCCTAATAAGCTATTAGCTTGCGCATTTCCATTTACATCACCAATCTTAACACCTACGAAATCCATGTTTTGCATAGTTCCGTTTAATGCTGTGATGTTGTAGAATTCATTGAAGTTCTCAGATGCAGGATTAGCAGAAGCAAAATTGTGATTTGCATCAACAAATCTCCAGCTATCATTACTTGAGAATTCAGTAGTAATATTTAAGATCAACTGTCTAAGTTGAACCATATCAAATGCTGTAATAGATCCTGACTTATTAACATCAGCCGCAATATGCTTGTATGGAGAATCAAAAGTAGTGATTCCTAAGATATGCTTGCTAATTAATACTAAGTCAAAAGTAGATACTCCGTTTAATGGATTAATATCCTTCACTGGAGTTAGGATGTAATCTGCACCAGTAGCTAATGAGAATTGGAATTGTCCGTCAGTACTAGTAGTCATAGACTCCTCAGCACCACCAGTTACTGTAATATTTACAGCTTCTACATTTTCTCCGTTAGCGTTAACAATTGTACCTGCAACCATGCCACCTTGTGGGTCGTTACCGTTACAAACATTCATGTTATCTTGTACAATTGCGTAAGTTTGAGCGAAATCCCAGTTGCCTTCTTCATCTATTACATAGATATAAACAACGTTTGTTCCTACTCTTTCACAACCGAATGTCAATACTTTACCAAGTGCGCTTACACCTGAAGCATCAGCATCTCCTTTTCCAGTTCCAGTTGGAGCATCTCCATCTAAGAAGTCTGCCCAAATTCTGAAGTCTAACTTAGACTGATCAGTACAGTTATCGAAACTATTTTGGTTTAAGTCAGAAGCCCAAACTTGTACAGTAGCTGTTTCTCCTAAATCAACTGCTATGCCGTTTAAGACAAAAGGAGTTGGTTTCTTACAATCCCAGAATTTAACATCTGTACCTTTGTTACCTGCAGAGTTACCACAGTTGTCATAAGCCCAAAATTCAGCATAGTAAGTTTCTTTGTTAGAAACGATGTGCTTAATTTCGTGTGTATCAGATGTCTTTACTAATGCACCAGTAGCTGCATTATAAAGTCTTCCTTCCCAAGTAATGTTAGAAGAACAATCAGTTGCAGTCGCAGACCAAGTTTTTTCTTCATCACACTCAAAAGGTCCAGCACCTGGAGTAATATCTTCTTCACCGTAAGGTGCAGCATCAAAATCAATACCATTGATACATGGCTCAGGATTAATTACAGTTACAACTGGTGCAACATTATCATGTACTTTCAATACTTGAACATAAGTAAAGTATCCTTTATCTGCAAATGTTTCAGAAGTAATCTTATTCGTAGCACTCACTGTATTGTGGTCACCTTGTACCCTTGAAATTGGTTCTGGATCTTGTCCAGCTACAAATTTACACCAGTTAATCACATGATAAGTTCTTTCAATCTTGAAACAAGCATCACCAGGAATATCAAATTGCTTTTCAGTAACTTCATATCCTAATAAATCACATGCTCCATTACTAATTACGATGTCTTCAGCAGGTGCCATGTCTCCACAAGAACCATCCCAGTCAGCTGGGAAAGTAATTGACCAGTTAGCTTTGTACTTAATCGTAATTTTCTGCTCTACCCAAGAAGAATAGTTATCAGACCAATCTTTTGCACGGTATCTTCTGTGAGCAATTTGCTCACCACATGGCGATACAGATAATTTGTATTGCTGCTCATAAGTTAACTCTCCGCATTCAACCACGCTCAAATTATCACTACATTCCTTAGTTGGATCGCCAAACTTAATATCATAAAAATCTCGTAATTTACCTTCCAATGCTACATAAGTATCTGTAGCCTCACCTAATTCACCATTGTGAAAATCATCACAATCTTCCGTCTTATCTTCTAATTCTTTACAGAAAGGATTAATCTTATCTTCAAGATTAACTCCTACCCAACAAGTGTTTACATT
>JBGCFJ010000093.1:0-5323 GCA_045106885.1 Saprospiraceae bacterium | reverse complement strand
GATATTTTAAAATGTTGATAATTGTTAATCTCAAATTCAACTTCAACCTCAAATTCCCGCCGAAGGTGGTTTAAAATTGAAAATTTGAAATTGAAAATTGAAAATTAAATTTTACTTAGATACTGGATACTGGATGATTTCATCTGGTATCCAGTAATTTACCCCATTGATTATCTTGGACTTTGATAGTTTCGTTCTACAGCTTGTAGAAATTTATTTAACTTTTTGCCAAGTACATCAAGACCAGTTGCTAAATCATCAAAAAGAGCTTTATTTTTTAGAGACTCCGTTCTGTATAAGGTTTCAATATGATCGACTGTTTCATCTAGAGAAGCTTGGGGATATACTAAGAATTTAATAAAGTCATTTTTATAGCGACGACCATAACCTTCGACAATATTAGATTTTATTGACTTCACAGAACGACGAACTTGACTACCGACTTCATACATTTCAAATTTGGGTAGTTCTTTCAAACTCATCTTATGGACTTTAACGACTAAACTGTCAGCTAATCTCCATATTTCCAATTTTTTGTAACTCATAGTTATTTTGTTTTTTATTTAATGGAACAATATTTCTAAAGATAATAAAAAAGTATAGCAAATCCGATATCAAGCATCAAGCATCAAGTATCCAAATGAATAAAAGACCTAAAAAGAAAAAGAGGATTAGGTGGATGGCAAATTTAATACGGAATTAAGTACGTACATCCACCATCCCTTTCTTTAAAAAATTATGCTTAAATCGGTTTTTGGGATGGCCTCTCTCCGCTGCACATTGGAGGGGGGCTTTTTTTATTTGAGGATTATTATAATTTACAATTATAGCTTGATACAATTTTTTATAAGTTAAAACTATAAAATAGGTTAATTATATTTTTTTGATTATCAATAGAATAAACCTTTTATAGTAGTATTTATTATTATTGGAAAATAATAATTCTTTACTAAGAGTGACAGATATGATGAAAATAGCTAATTAAAAATAGAAAAATAAAACCTTTTAAATAAAGATTCGTAAATTTACCTATTAGTTTTTTTACGACTAAAAGTCAACTCTGTTAAAATTAAATGAAAGTTACATCAACTATGTTTTCATTTTCTTAGAAACTAGGAGACTTTTCGGAGGCGAAGCCGTAATACCCCTACCTATTCCAGCTATTCTATATACTTCATACACCCTAACAAAATTCCATCTATTTTTCTAATTTGATTTTATCTTTATATAATTGGCTTAAAAATAATAAGGTACTAAATCTTATTATTTTAATTACTTATTACTTATTGGTCGTATTGCCACATGAAGAAGTTGGTAAGTGGGTAGCTAGAACTTTAGATGAACCTTTTGGTAGGGATACCTATAACTTGATTATCTTGGTACTTGGAATATTGGGAGGTTTGGGATATTTGATACCATTTTGGAAAGGCGTAAATAAATTAGAAGAAGGAAAGGGACGAACTTGGTTTGCCTTGATTTTAACACTACTATTTATCATTCTTTCTTTTAATATTTTATTAGTTGTTAACGTCGAAATTATCCATTTTGTACAGTATTTAGTCTTAGCTATTTTATTATTTCCATTGTTAAATAGCTATAGAGATACCCTTTTTTATGCGATGCTCTTTGCAACAGCCGATGAAGCTTATCAATATTTAGTCTTAGCGCCTCTTCGAACAGATTATTTTGATTTTAATGATGTGATTATTGACTTGATTGGTGCTGCTTTAGGATTGTTACTATTGTGGAGTGTTGGTATAAGAGAAAAGATTACCCAACAAAAATGGTTTCAGACACCTACTTTTATAGGTTTTACTATTTTATCAATTACTGTGTTAGTAGCTTATTTAACAGGTTTTTTAGCTGTATATCCATCTGAATCAGAAACACAAGCACCCTTATTATTGATTCGTAAGATTCAAGAAAATTTCTGGACAATTATCCATCCTAATGTAAAATTCCATGTGGTACAGCCGCTGGAAGGAATGCTTATTTTAGGTGGTCTATTTTACTTTTATAGTCAACAAGTTTTTAGAAGAGCATGAGTAATAAAATTTATCAACAGCTAATAGAAAAAAAGAAAGTAATTTCTGTAACTGGTTTAGGTTATGTTGGCTTGCCACTTGCCCTTGAGTTTGCCCGTTATTTTCGAGTCATTGGATTCGATATTAATGAAGCCCGTGTCCAATTAATGCAAAAAGGAATTGACCCTAGTCAAGAACTAGAAAGTAGTGCGTTTGAAGGAACAGACATCACTTTTACTGCTAATTATGAAGATTTGGCAGCAGCACATTTTCATATTATTGGTGTACCTACAGATATAAATGAACATAGAGTACCCAACTTGACACCTTTGAAGAAGGCTTCTGAAAGTATTGGGAAAATTTTGAAAAAAGGAGACTATGTAGTTTATGAAAGTACCGTTTATCCTGGTTGCACAGAGGAAGATTGTGTGCCAATTTTAGAAGAATATTCTGGATTGAAAATGGGCAAAGGATTTAAAGTAGGGTATTCACCAGAACGAATTGTACCAGGAGATAAAGTGAGAACCTTAACCAAAATTTTAAAAATAGTTAGTGGATGTGATGAGGAAGCAACAGAGGAGATAAGTAAAATATATGACCATATTTTAGAAAATGGTATTTATAAAGCTTCTTCTATTAAGGTAGCGGAAGCGGCTAAAGTAATAGAGAATACACAGCGAGATATTAATATCTCATTAATGAATGAATTAGCTATTATTTTTGATAAAATGGGAATTGACACAAATGAAGTAATTGAAGCTGCTGGTACAAAATGGAATTTTCATAAATATAGACCTGGTCTAGTCGGAGGGCATTGTATTGGCGTAGATCCTTTTTATTTAATGCATAAAGCAAAACAATTAGGCCATGATCCGCAAGTAATAGCAGCAGGTCGTAGAGTGAATGATTATATTCCGCATTTTATTTCTAAAAGATTAGTTCAGGCTTTACTAGAAAAAGGAAAGAATCCTGGTGCTTCTAAGGTATTAGTGATGGGGATTACTTTTAAAGAGAATGTTGCAGATATTCGGAACTCTAAAGTAGCTAATCTAGTTAAAGAATTAATGGATTATTCCTTAAATGTGCATGTCGTAGACCCTTATGCTTCTGCCAATGAGGTGGCACATGAATACGGTATTGCCATGGTAGAGGAACCTGTAGGGAAATATGATGCAATCATTTTGGCGGTAGGACATGAGGAATATAAAAAATTAAAGAAAGAAGATTTACAAACTTTGAGTAAAGATGAGCTTATTCTTTTTGATATTAAAGGAGTGAAAGATAGCAAAAATTACGAGAATTATTGGAAACTGTAAACACTTATAATTTTAAATAATGGACTCTGTTTTTTTGTAAAAAAATACGAGACTTCAGGACCAAAAATATTTTTATCTAATTTAATTTTAATATATGTGAAAATTTTGTTACCTTCATGGCATCTACTTTTAAGATAGTTAAGAATAATTATTATTTTGACTATTAAAGTTAACCCAAATGCCGATTAAGTGATACCTATTTGTTAATAAACACTTAATCAAGATGAAGAACAAAATTTTCCTTCCTATTTTTTTAATGCTATTCCCTTTATTTTATAACAATTCAATTTTAGCACAATGTAATGATTTACTCATTACCGCTGTTTTTGATGGTCCGTTAGATAATGAACCAAGGGGAATAGAATTGTATGCCAAACAAAATATTTCAGATTTAAGTATTTTTAGTATTGGTTCTGCTACAAATGGTGGCGGCAGCGATGGCGAAGAATTTATGTTACCTACTAGAAGTGTCAACGCTGGCACGTTTCTGTACATTTCTAAAGATTCGGCAAGTTTTCATGATTTTTTTGGATTTACTTTGGACAACGATTTAATGCCATCTACCAATGCCTCTGTTGGTTTTTTAGATGGAGATGATGCTATTGAATTATTTTGTAATGGTGTCGTTGTGGATATTTTTGGGGCTATAAGTCATAATACAACAGGACTTGACTGGAATTATGAAAATGGTTGGGCGTACCGACTGAATGGTACTGGAAACGGTGGAGCAAATTTTAAGCGAGACAACTGGATTGTAGATAGAAACGCATTAGATGATGAAACGACTAATGCGACAGCTGCTGAACCAGTTCCTCTGGGTACTTATGATACTTTTCCTGCTTGTGACCGATTATTGATAACGGGTATTTATGACGGTCCTTTACCTGGAGGAGAACCGCAAGGAGTAGAGCTTTTTGTTACGAAAGATATTCCTGATTTGAGTTTATTTGGATTTGGTTCTATCACTAACGGGAATGGTTCTAGCGGTGTAGAAGTTGATTTTCCTAGGATGTCAGTTAAGGCGAATACTTTTCTTTATATTACTTCTGATTCTGCTGCTTTCCATGATTTTTTTGGTTTTGCTCCAACGATAGAAACTAGTAGTGCTAATATTAATGGGGATGATGCTGTTGAATTATTTTGCCAACAAGGCACGCCAACGGTAATTGACGTTTTTGGCGATATTAATGTAGATGGAACAGGGACGGCATGGGCATATACAGATGGCTGGGCTTATCGAAAAAAATTAACGCTAGCTGATGGCAATACTTTTATGGTAAATAACTGGGATTTCGGTGGATTGAATGCATTAAAGGGTGGCATGACGAATAATGAAGCCACTACCCGTTTTCCAATAGGCACTTATCAATCAACAAATACAACTAACTGTCCTGAGGATAGACAATTAATGGAAGGAGAATTAGTAGAGGGTACTTATAGTGTGGTAAACACGCTAAGGTCAAAATCAACTATTCCTACTGGTGGTAATGTAACGTTTCAGGCAGGTCAAGCTATAAAATTAGAAGCTGGTTTTTATGCTAAAACAGGTAGTCAGTTTTTGGCAGAAATAGCCACTTGCTCTACTAATATTCAAGAAAATAGGACGGAGTCTACTATTTTTGAAAGAGCATTATTTAATAATAACAAAATAAGTACTGCTGTAACAATTCCTACTACTTTTGATTTTCAAATATATCCTAATCCTTCTACTACACATTTAACGGTTGATTTTTTATTACAAGAAAGAACAACTATTCAACTGCAACTATTAGAAATTACAGGTCGAATAGTAAAGATATTACAACCGAAACAGACATTAGAGAAAGGAGCGCAACAACTTTTGTTTGATATAAGCGAATTGAACGCAGGAATGTATTGGCTACGTTTAGATGATGTATTGAAAGTCTTTACAAAGCGGTTAGTCATCGCTAAGCAACGGATAAATAATAACTTCGACATCTTTTTTTAATTCCCCACGAATTT
>JBGCFJ010000929.1:0-4699 GCA_045106885.1 Saprospiraceae bacterium | reverse complement strand
GGGTTTTATGTAGGTAGAAAATGGGAGCTAATCCTTATTTTACCGTGCCTTTAGGTACGGAATGTGATACATAATGTACCTAAAGGCACATTTTTGATTCGTAAAACATCATTTTCTACTGACATTTTGTCCCGCTGGGACAGCTTCACTGCAAAACGTTATAATCAGAAATTTTCCTATATTTCCTCCTCAAAACGAAAAAATAATTTTAGTAATGAAAAATCACATTCTTTTCTTTTCTTTAGTAATAGCGTTATGTTTTGCCTGTCAATCCAAAAAGCAGCAACAAAGTCAAAGTCTCTTAGAAAAGAAGGACGTTCAAAGAATAGCCCTAATAGGCGGTACCCTCATTTCTAGCATGGAAAACCACGGCTATTTTGAAAAGGCTTTATTACAACATTTTCCAGAAGGTAGTGTCAGTTTGAGAAATATAGGTTGGCCTGCGGATGATGTCTATGGTTTAGCTAGGGCGCAATTTGGGTCTGCTCAAAATACGCGCTCTTGGAAGCCACCATCAGCAGAAGAAGGATTTGGGGCAAAAGTATTAATGGAGCATATTGAAGCGGCTGCGCCGAAGACTTTAATTATTGGTTATGGTAGCGAAGCGGCTACTGCCATTAATGACGCTGAATTTGAGCTTTTTACGAGTGGGTATAAAAGACTTTTAGATTTTGCGGAAGGAAAAGGTATCAAATTAATTCTAGTCGCACCGCCTAAGCAAGAAAAGGTTTTTGGTCATCCGATTGATTTTCGTAACGATAGGCTGAAAAAGGCAGCAGATTTTATTCAAACAGCAGCTAAAGAAAGAGGGCATTTATTTGTCAATTTATATGATGAATTAGTCACAGACCCGACTAAACAAACCTATACGAATAATGGCGTGCAACTAAATCAGGCAGGTTATGAGCGAATGAGTGAAATATTATTGGATAAAATAGGGATTGAAAATACCGTATATTTTGATGTTGAACTAGCCGAAGATGCGACTATTTTAAATACAATTGATTGTCAAACAACAGATTGGGTGAAAACGGTAAATGGGGTTAGTTTTAATTTACAGCCAGCAAAAATGTTGTATAAAGGTAAAGTCCATTCCGAAAACCCTGTGGCTATTTTTATTAATGGCGAGTTGTATTCTAAGAATCAGGATACGATTTCTTTGATTAATTTGAAGCAGGATTCGTTAGAAGATGCTCGTTTATTGGCAACTATTCAAGAAAAAAATCGCTTACATCGCTACCGTTTGCAACCATTAAATGAAGCTTATATTTACTTGTTTCGTCGGCATGAAATGGGGCATTTGGCCTATGAAATGGATGATTTGCACGAATTGGTAGCAGAGAAAGAACAAGAAATTAATCGACTATTAGCAAGTCAAACCTACGATATAGAAATAGAATTAATTAAGCCGTGGACTTCGCCAAAAGATTATCCTGAAGATGAAGTACCTGCGTTTATTCCTGAACCGAGCATTGACCAAGAATTAGCAGCTTTTCATTTGCCTGATGGTTATGAAATCAATCTTTTTGCAGCTGACCCGATGATAGCCAATCCAATTAATGTAAATTGGGACACCAAAGGACGAGCTTGGGTAGCAACCAGTAGTACTTACACACATATTGTACCAGGCCGAGAACCGAACGATAAAATTATTATTTTAGAAGATACAGACGGAGATGGAAAGGCGGATAAACATACCGTTTTTGCAGAGAATTTATTAGTGCCACATTCAGTTATGCCTGTAAAAGGGGGCGCATATGTGGTAGCAACCACCCAATTATTATTTTTTGAAGATTTAGATGGCGATGATGTAGCCGATACTCGTCGAGTTGTTTATGATGGTTTTGGAAATGCGGATGTACACCACATGATACATGGCTTGCGCTGGACTCCTTGGGGGAATTTACATTTTACCCAATCTATTTACATCAATTCTTTTGTGGAAACAGCTTATGGGGCGAGAACTTTAAACGGTTCGGGAACTTGGGTATTCCGTCCAGAAAAAGAGCATTTAAGTATTTTTTCCAGAGGATTGGTCAATCCTTGGGGAGAAGCTTTTGATAAATGGGGACAAGCTTTTGCCACCGATGGGGCAGGAGGTTCTGGAATGAATTATATTTTTCCAGAATCTGCGCATGCCACCGCAGTTGGTGCGCCCAAAGTATTGCGTGGATTAAATAGTGGTACGCCTAAGAACACCGCAGCGGAAGTCGTTTATAGTCGGCATTTTCCAAAAGATTGGCAAGGCACGATTATTACCAATGATTTCAGGGGTAATCGAACCGTTCGGTATAAAGTAACGCCTGATAAAAGTGGTTATGAATCCAAAGAAGTACAAACTATTATTCATTCTGACCACCGTTCTTATCGACCCGTTGATACCAAAATTGGACCAGATGGTGCGCTGTATATTGTCGATTGGTATAATCCGATTATCGACCACGGAGAAGTAGATTTCCATCACCCGATTAGAGATAAAACACATGGTCGGATTTGGCGCTTAACCAAAAAAGGAAGCCCTTTATTAAAACCTGTTAATACGCAAGTTGACAATCCAACGGCCTTATTAAATTTACTGAAATCTCCCGAACAATTTACCCGTTTACAAGCCAATCGTGCTTATGTAGAACAAAATGGTGACCCACAAGCCGTTGTCAATTGGATGAAAAATATCCAAGGACAATCGGCAGCAGCTTATCAATATAGATTGGAAGGTTTATGGTTATTAGCTGCTTTAAATCATTATGATGAAGCAACTATTTTGGGCGCATTGAACTGGCAAAATCCACAAGCTAGGGCAGCGGCAGTCCGACAATTTGCCAATTGGAAAATTGCCTATAATCACCGAGATAAATTACCAAAGTTAATCGAAGACAAACATCCACAAGTTCGATTAGAAGCAATTCATGCCTTACGAGATATGGGGACTTCTGAAGCAGTTGAATTGGCAATAAAAGTGTTGAATCATCCGATGGATGAAAATTTGACTTTTGCTTTAGATTTAATGTTGCGGCTGCGAAAGGAAGACTGGTTGCCTAAAATGGTGGATAATGTAGTACTATTTGGCGGAGATGTCAATAAAAAAATGTACGCTTTATTGACAACCGAAGATGCAAGAGGCGTTGCACCTATGCAAAAATTATTGACTCAATCAGACTTAAAACCAACTTTAGCCAAAAATGCGTGGCAAATGTTAGCAAAAATCGGAGATGCTAGTGCTAAAGACCAAATTTTACAAAAAGCAGTTGCGGAGGCAGATGTTTCTTTATTAAGAACAATGGCTAATGCCCCTGCTGCTTATACCGCTCAGCCGAATGATTTAGCCCCTTTAGCTACTTTATTAAACCATGAAAATAGTGGCTTAAGAAGAGAAGCTTTGAAATTAATAGGTCGCTGGAAAGCACTCGATTATAGGGAGAAGGTCAAGGAAAACTTAATTGCATCCGAAGATATGAACGAACAATTATCCGCTGGTCGTGCTTTAGTGGCTATGGATGAAAAAGCGACTTTGATAGCGGTGGCAAAAGATGATGATAAAATTGAAAATAGGGTCGCTGCTAATGCTATATGGATAGAAACGGACCCTGAAAAAGCTACCGATAATACGATAGCCTTACTAAGTAATTTAGAATCAACTAATCTAGCAGAAGTCCTATTTAGAACCTATCGAAAAATGGAAAATGGCCCTGCTATTTTGGAAAAAGCTTTAGCAGGAAAAAGCCTCCCTGAAAATATAGCCAATGCGGGTTTAATAATTGCTCAAACTTCTGGTTTGCCGCTGAAAGATTTAGAAACTGCGTTGAAAAAAGCAGGAAATATTCAGCCTGTTGGCATGGAATTAAGTAGTGCAGACAAAGCTCAATTGATTAAAAATGCGATTGCTAAAGGGAATCGTAGTAGAGGTCGAGCTATTTATCGACGCCCCGAATTAATGTGCGGTAATTGTCATAAAATAAGCTTTGGTGGTGGTCTAAGTGGACCTAATTTAGCCACAGTTGGTTCGTATATGACGCCGAATTCAATTTTGGAATCTATTCTAAATCCGAATACAGATATTAAACAAGGCTACGAAACGGTGTTAATTACCAAAACTAATGGAGAAATTATTAGCGGTTTATTACATCGAAAAACCAATAATTCGACCTTAATTCGACAAGCTAGTGGAGAATTGATAGAAATTCCTAGTGCGGAAATTGCAGAAACGGATGTTAGCCCTGTTTCTCTGATGCCAACGGGTTTGACTCGAAATTTGAATCGAGCGGAGTTGACCGATTTATTGGCTTATATGATTAGTTTGGGTAAATAGAGTTGGTTTTTTGACAATTTTCAATTTTCAAAAGGGAATAACTCGTAGTTTTTAGTGTGTAAAATTAGGGCGAACGAAAAATCAAAATCGTAATATATAACTCGTTGAACAAATTGGCAGTCGATGTTTTAAGATAATCAGAAAGAAAATTGACACCTAGAAAGAAGTGAGCAGTCAGACCGTTTATTACATAAACTGTCAGCAGTCAGATTGAATAAATATAAGTTTCTGACATTCAGTTGGTTGCCTCTATTTAATCTGACTTCTGACAGAAAATTTCAATTTTCGGTCTGACTTCTGACCTCTAAAAAATATCAGTTTATTAGCTGACGCTCTATTAAGATATTGACCGCAAAAAGATTTCAATTTATTTTTTGTGGTGCCGAAGCTACG
>JBGCFJ010000928.1:0-4749 GCA_045106885.1 Saprospiraceae bacterium | reverse complement strand
CTCCTACTTGCTCTCCTCTAGTTGTACAATTAAATGTCCATCCAAAAGATGTATCTGCTGGTGGTGTAGTTAATCCAATTCCTTGTGATGGAAATCTTAACGTTTGCATCATTCCTGTCAAATCACAATCTGTAATCTTACAATTAAAGTCAGATGCCCAAACGGTTACCCAACCTCTGTTCTCACTACTTAATGGCTCATCTTCTTTTATAGTTAAGGTAGTCACCAAATCATCACAGAAAATTGTTGGTCCTTGATTATCTCTTACAATAATTGTTAATGGCTTTGATGTGCTGTTATTACAAAAATCGACTGCTGTATAAATTACACCGTAAGTTCCAACTGGTACATCTGGAATAACTGTTCCTCCCGCTGCATTTACTAAAGCTCCGAATCCACTTTGTGTATCAGAAACCAAACCATTAATTCTTACTGTTGGTGTTACTCCACAACTATCAACTGCTGCAAAAGCAGGTAAGGTAACTGTTGCGCTACATTGTCCATGGTCAGCATTCACAATCATCGTATCCATTGTATTCACAAACGTTGGTACAATAGTATCTATTAATTTTACAACTTGTGTTACTACTTGGTAACCAGGTAAACCTGGTGTTGCTGTTGGGTTTTGACACCAATCAATAATTTCCCAAGTTCTTAATACTTCTTTACATTCTCCTGTTGTGTTAAATACTCTTTGGTTATAAGAAACTGCTAGTAATTGACAACCTGAACTTTCTACTTGTAAACTATCTTGTCCTAATTGTTCAATATCAACACCAGAGCTACACTGAACTTCAATCTCAGGCTGTGGCATTCTAGTAATATTAAAAGTTGAGTTAGGTACTAGGGTTACCGTAATTGTTTGTGTACAAGAAACCATTGTTCCTGGTACTGTCCATGTTCTAGTAATTGTTCCTACACCACAGTTGTCTAAGTCTTTAGTTTCTACAAGATTAAGAGAGGCGTTATTACATGCGCCGCCTGTAACGGCTGCTGGCCCAAAAATAGATAAATCAGTCAAGTTTGTATCACAAGTAACAGTCATGTCTGGTGGACAAGTAAGCGTAGGTGTTACCTTATCTTGAACTTGTACTCGAACCATACAGCTATTGAAATTACCTACTGAATCCCACACTGCTAATTCTACCATAATGTCTTCTCGGTTTACATCACAACATTGAAAATCAACTACTTTTCCAAATGGTAACACCATTGCTGTTCCACAAGAATCCATTCTTCTTACTCTAATACTATCTAATTGACAGTTATCGTAACTTCCATTATCAAATGCTTCTGCTAATACTTGTGCTACTCCACTTTGTGTTAAAGAAACAACTATGTTCTCCTTGCAAATTACCGTTGGTGCAATATTATCATTAATTACTACTGTTGCTGTTGCTGTACTTGAATTACCACAAGCATCTGTTGCTCTATAAGTAATTGTTTGGGTACCAAATGGAACATTCTTTAATGTTCCTCCATTTGTGTTGATGGTACTTAATCCTGCTGAAACAGTTACTGTAATAGACTCACCAGAACAAACATCACTTACAACAACTGGAGGTACTGTTACATCTGCTCCACAACTATTCTGATTAGGGAAAAATACATTAATCTCTGTAATGATTGGCAAATCAGTAATTACTGGTCCAACTGTATCTACTACTTTGATTAATTGCGCACCAGGCGTTAAAGCATTACTTAAGACTACATTTGGTCGACACCAATCAAAAATAGTCCATGTTCTTAAAATCTTTCTTTCGCTTGGACAATTTGTAGAAAATTCTTGATCAATATAGTTTAAACCAAATGAACAAAATTGGTCAATATTAACTGTATCTCCATTAAATTTAATTCTAGGAAATCCTGTAATTTTAGGCTCTATCATTGGATTATCACCACAGTATAAGGTATCATTTTCTGGCCATACAATGTCTGCAGGCACCAATTGAGGCTTTAAAATGTGAATAGTTTGTACACATGTACTAGTACTTCCAAAAGCATCTGTTCCTCTCCACGTTCTGCTAACTCTACTAATTGTATCTGGTGCAGTTCCTACCCCTGCCTTACAAGTGAAATTCTCAATATTATCTACATAACTAAAGGTAACTGTATTATTACAAGCGTTAGTTGCAGTTGGCTGTCCACCAATCACTGCTGGATTAGTTGATAGATTACAAATAATTGATGTATCTCTACAAATCAATAATGGAGGTAATTTACTTTCTACGGTTACTGTTCCCCAACAGCTATTTCCTAATGGGCTGGTTACTTTTACTTGTACTGTTTGGCCTAAATAACTTTCATCAAGCATTGCTTGTCCTATGTTAGCGCCTTCTAATAATTCTACTGTAAATCCATCATAACAATCATAAGCTCCTTCTAAAATCACATCAGGTGTTAAAAGAGCTGAACAACTAGCATCTAATGAAACTTGTACATTATTATTACAGGCAACTGCTGGTGAAACAACATTTGCAAAGCTAATACCTACACTTCCTTTTGCCATACAAGCAGTTGCTCCACTAATGATATCAAAATCAAAATTCATTAATGACTGAATCATGTTTAATGTCAATCTATTATTTGCTGCATCTAAAGTTGCTGCATTATTATTCCCCAACATAGTAAACGGAGAAACTGGTAAATGCGTTGCTGTAGATGGATCGGCTAATCCTGTAATTAAGAAATTATCTAGTACATCTTTATAACATTCTTCTGAATAAGGCGCTATAATAATACCGCCTGTGTTATCTACTGCTGCTCCTGCTGCTCTAGACGCACTTGGTGTTAAGGTGCTACCAAAAGAGTTATTCGAGTCAATAATAATTCCTGTATTTACAATAGTACCAGCGCCACCGCTAGCTGTAACCGTACCTGTTGGTGCTGTAGATATAATAATGCCTGAGTTCGTTAAACCTCCTGCAAAATCTGTTGGTCCATTAATTTCTAATACATTACATGCTCCTGTATTCATCAATGCTGTTGCAATAGATGCTGCACTAATAGAACCATCTAAAGTCAGTGTACTTCCTATATTATTGATCATTCCTGTACCTGCACTTAGTAATCCTACTTGAGGCAATACCGTACTGTTCATCCCCACTATTATGCTTGACGCTGCTACATTATTTAAAGTTCCGCCATCTAAAACCTGAATTCCATTTCCATTATTATTATCTACTGTAATTGTTCCTAAACTATCTCCAGTCACTCCATTGCTTAATGCTCCGCCAAGTACAACTCCATCTCCTGTTGTGCCATTTACCGTTAAAATTCCGCCGCCTAAAGCGGTACTAAAATTATCAAATGTTCCGCCTGCTACCTCCATTCCTGATGCTCCTATATTTCCTACTGTGCCATCACCAATCTTAATTTCTCCTCCATTATTAGTGAATGTACCGCTCGTATTAATACCATCTGTTGCTATGTTAATAATCATTACTACTCCTAAAGAGTCAACAGTAAACATGCTTCCGACAGCATTCGTGATTCCGCTTCCTGTAGTTGTTCCATTTATTGTAATATCTCCAGAACTTTCAACTGTTCCGTTATTTGCAATTCCATCATTCTGAGAATCTGTAATCGTAATTATTCCGTCTAATCTATTATCAAATATTGTTGTTCCATTATCTACTTGTACTCCATTAGCTCCAGAAGTAGCTATCGTTAATCTACCTTCCATTATTGATGCTCCTGATCCTGTTAAATGAAAGCCATTTCCTCCTGAATTCGTCACATTCACCATTCCTAAATTCAATAGTGTCGTACCATCTTGACCAATTAATAGGCCATTCATATTTGCCTTATCAACGTTCAATGTACCTAATACCGTCAAATTACCTGTAGAAGAGGTGATTACACCACTTGCTGTTAAACTTGAACCGTCAATTTCGACTGTCGCTCCCGCAGGAATTGTAAATGGCGACATGACTGTTAATTGCTTTGCTGCAATCAAAGTAGGCAAATTGATGGTTGGTGGATGAGCAGCTGTTGCGCTAATGGTCAAAACTCCTGTACCTGCAATGACCCCACTCAATGGAGCAGTATTGTCTGCCCAGTTAGTATTTTTTGTCCAATCTCCATCTGTTGCTCCAGTCCAAGTTTCTTGGGCAAAAACTCCGATTGAAAAACAAAGTAAAAAACTAAAAACTAAATTAATTTTTTGCAGCCAATTCTTTTTGGCTGGCGTGGATACCCTTTTTAAACTACCTTCATGTCGTAGTTGGGTTGAATCAATGGGAATAAAATTTGTGTACTTCATAAGTGTGTTAATTATGGCTTAACTAAAAAAAAGTGGTTATAAAAATGAATAAAAAAGTATGATTAGTCTTTTGAAAATCTAGCTATAAGGCATTGGGAAAACACCTCTTGCAAAAGCAATAGCTAAGCTTTTCAGCCAACTAAAAATATTGTTATATACGATAAACTTAATCCTTTTATTTGCCTATTTATCACTAGGAAACCAAGGGATTATAGTCCGTAATTATTTTGTATTTACTAAGTAGTAGTTGGTATTGGAAAGTAGCGGTTTTGTAATTAATATAGTCGGTATCCCCTCTCCATACGCTTCGATATCTATACAACTATATTCAATTACACGCTTAATTATAAAGTATTAATTATCAATGTTTTACATCACCTATCAAATATCAATTGCTCATCAAAAGATGGGGAATTGAACGGTATCAATCCTATAAAGTACCGTTCAAAACCCATCGTCCAAAACCTTAATAATTTAACCAGTTC
>JBGCFJ010000927.1:0-2674 GCA_045106885.1 Saprospiraceae bacterium | reverse complement strand
AATGGTATTTATACGATTTCTTTAAAAACAGATACTACTTGGACGAATAATCAAGCCTTGGTTTCTAATGCGCAAATTGCGATTCGAGTACCTACTGGTGGATTTGAAGTTGGTAACATAGTTAATAACATAAATGGCGCCACCTTTGCGGTTACTGGAGGATCCATCAATCCTACCATGTCTACAGGATATGATTATCATGCCTTTACCCTACAAGCTTTTACGACAGCTATTCCTTTTACCAAAGGAGATACGGTAGCCTTATTTAGTTTTCAAAATATAGGAACATGTATTGGTGGTGAAATAAATTTAGTCGGAAAAGGAGCTATAGCAGAACCAGGTATTAATAATATTAATTTTGGTGCCCAAATTACCGTTGCTGGTTGGGGGAATCCAGATGCACCTATTTGCAGTGCGAATGATACTGCACCAATCTGTGAACTGATACCTGATTGTGTAATTAATTTAGTTTTGGATAAAACAGATGAACGCTTTACGGTGGGAATGATTTCTGATACTACTTGGTTAGCTCCTTTAAATACGGTAAATAGCAGCCAAATTACTTTAAGAGTTCCAAGTAATGGTTATGTGCTTGAAAATTTTCAAAACGCACTGAATGAAGTTGTTTTCGATATAACAAGTTTTCAAAATAGCCCAACAATTGAAGTAGGATACGACTACGTAAGTATTACGCTAACTTCTTTTGGCACAACGGCTATTCCTTTTACTAAAGGTATACAAACAGATTTATTTAGTTTTGATATAAATGGCGCCTGTTCGGCGGATAGTATTTATTTAGTAGGCGAGGGCAGTGCTTTTCCATTTCTAAATGGAGAGAACGATAACATAACCTCTCAAATGACTGTGCTAGGCTGGAACATGGCCGATGTACCTGTATGTGTGCAAGCAACGCCTCGTCCCCTTTGTAATTTTGGGATTGAATTAGTTTTAAAATCAAATGCAAGTTATTGTGGCGCTAGTGATGGAACCTTAGCTATTGGGACTATTTGTACGGGAGCTCAGACTCAATATAGTATAGATAATGGGGCAACTTATCAAAGTGAAACCGAATTTAATAATTTACCAGCAGGTGATTATTTTATAAAAATATATAATGAAGCCACGGATTGTGAAGTAAGCTACGACCAAAATCCAATTACGCTATCGGATGACCCCGCTATTTCTTTTATGGCTAACACAGTCCTACCCACTTGTGCAGATAGCATCAATGGAACGATTACTTTAGTTGCTACTAATGGAAGCGGTACGTATTTATATAGCATTGACGATGGAATTACTTGGTCTACTGATTCGGTATTTGCGAACTTGGGAAATGGGACTTACCTCCCAAAGGTTAGCAATGTAGATATGACTTGTATAACGCCTTATGATTCAACTAATTTAAGCTTAAATAGTGTTTCTTGTACCCAAGATTCTGATGGAGATGGACAATTTGATGTCACTGAGGATTTAAATATGGATGGGAATGTAGAAAATGATGATACAGACGGAGATGAAATTCCAAATTATCTAGACGCTGATGACGATGGAGATGGAGTATCAACAGCAATGGAGGAAGCAGGACCTAATGGAGGGGACAGTAATGGTGATGGCAATCCAGATTGTTTACAAGGAAATGTAGCGACCACGCAAGATGAGCAAGGCGGGTATCGTACTTTAGAAGTGACGGATAATGCCTGTCAAAAGATTTCAGAATTTGTGATTTACCCAGAGGGGATGATGAGTGAAAATGACCCTAATTATGATTTTCCTTTTGATTTGAATGCGTTTACCATTCCATGTGGCGGAACGGTAACCATTCATTTATATTTTCATAATGTAGCCGATTTAGCGGAGTTTGAATATCGGAAATATGGCCCTATTCCTGGAGGGGTTGTTTCCAGTTGGTATGATTTCCCAGTGACGATAACGCAGGATACAATTGGTGGCGCAACTATTGGAAAAGTAACCTTCCAATTAACGGATGGTCAAACAGGAGATGCGACAGGTGTAGACAATATGATTGTAGACCCAGGAGGGATTGCGATGAATGTCAATAATGCAGGAGCATGTACCATTACTTACGACTTAGAAAAAGAAGGAGAAGACTATTTAATTAGTTTGATTAGTGATACGACTTTGGCTTTTGGTACGATGGTTAATTCAGCTACGGTTACTTTAAGAGCGCCAACAGGGGTTTTAGATGTCATTGATTTGACGAATGATGATATTAATGTGCTGTTTGAAGTAGATACCGTTTACGTGGCGCCAATTGAAACACCTAATTATGATTATTTTGTATTTAAACTAAGTGCGGCATCAATAGGAACTACTAATATTAGTATTATCGAAGATTTTGAAGAAGCTTTATTTGCTTTTGAAAATGGTGGCGCTTGCTCGTTTGATAGTCTATTCTTAGTGGGAACAAATGCATCTTTCACAACGCCAATGATTGGTGGACAAGATATATCCTCTGCTATCACCCTTTCTGGTTGGAATGCACCAACTTGTGTCACTAATACTGGTGGCTTATTTTGTGAACCTTTACCTAAGGATACGGTTGAATTAGCGATGTTTGCGGGTTTGACAAATACTACTTGTCTAACCAATGATATTCAGTTACCTAATCAAGTAGGAACTGCTGCTATTTTGATGCAAGGAACAGGTGTGACTG
>JBGCFJ010000926.1:0-5060 GCA_045106885.1 Saprospiraceae bacterium | reverse complement strand
ATTAGCCAGTTAGACCAGTCAATTTTTCTTCTAAGGAATTCAAAAAATGCTTGCATAATGGATTATGGACGCATTTTTTGAGTTTCTTAGAAGGGAAAAAGACGGTATAAATGGTTGATTATTTCTGCCACTTTGCCTAAGTTAACAACTTTCTGCTAACAAATTAAACTATACTCGTCAAAAAAACGCTGTGCCCTCTGTGTACTCCGTTCCTCTGTGGTGAAAATAAGCGATGCTCGTCCAAGTAAAAGATGTTCGTTTATTTTTGTCGGATTACTTAGCCGCTCAAAGAGTAACAATTCTATTAAATTTGCTATCGAAAAAATCAGTTCTTGTCCAGATAGCAAATCTAATCTATAAATAAAGTTTAGGATTTTACTCTTTCGATGTAAGATCCAGTTTTTGTATCCACTTTTATCATATCTCCTTCATTGATAAAAAGAGGGACTCTTACCTGTGCGCCAGTTTCGGTGGTAGCAGGTTTGGTTGCATTGGTCGCTGTATTACCTTGAACACCAGGTTCCGTATAAGTAATTTTTAACTGAATATATTGAGGCAAATCAATCGTCAAAGGGGTTTCTCTAGCAGCATCAAATAAAATTTCAATTTCAGCTCCTTCTTTGATAAATTTAGGCTGGTCAATCATCTTCTCTTCTAATGCGACTTGTTCATAAGTTTCATTATCCATAAAATGAAAAGCATAATCATCTTTATACAAATACTGAAATTTTCGACGCTCTACTCTTACCACTGAAATTTTGTGTCCAGCAGGGAAAGTATGATCTACCACTTTTCCAGTAGCAAAACTCTTCAATTTAGTACGTACAAAAGCATTTCCTTTTCCTGGTTTAACGTGTTGAAAAGAAACAATAGAATACACGTCTTTATTAAAATCAATACACAAACCATTTTTAATATCCGAAGTATTCGCCATAATAATTAAGTCAATTTTAAAAATAAGTAATTTCTATCACAATAGAGAGAATCAAATTCCACCTACCAGCAAAAAGCTATTAATTAAAGTGTTTAAAATAAGCATTAACCAGAACAACCTATTAAAAACTGATAACCAACCAGTTATGAAACAACAGGTTTCATAGAAAATCAATAGCTAGTTATGCTTTGTACCAAATCAGTTGCAAAGATATTAAAATCCATACAAAACACCAGCAGTAATAGTTGATTGGTCAATTCCACCAACGGTTACTTTAAATTCTCCAAAATAACTTAAGCTAGTCAATGTTTCTATTTGTGCCCCTAAACCTAGATTTAATCCTACCGTCAGTCCATCATCTCGAATCCTTATACCTGTAGTTGACCCATCAATTTTAACATTAAAAATATTAAGTCCAGCCACTGGATAAACATGAATCTCATCAGCAATAGTGATTAGTTGGTAACGACCATCTAAATCAACCGAAAAGTAGCTTGCAGAAACATCACTTAAAATTTTATCCTTAAAAAAGAAATTAACCCCAGGCGCTGCCAGAAATTTTTCATTAATTTCATAAGTACCTCTTAGATTTAGTCCTAACTTAGAAATACCTGTTCCAAAAGTTAATCCACCACCTAATTGAATTTGTGCATTAGCATTAGGCAGTACAAAAAATACAGAGAAGAGTAAACAAAAATAAAGTAAAGTATGCTTCATATCGTTTAATAATTTATCGGTGAAAACGCAATTTACATAATTTTTAAAAAATGTAAGGAAATTAGCAGTTTATTAAGCGTCGAAATGGCTAATTCAAACGTAATGTATAGGAAGAAGCATAATAAGATTGCTCAAAGTACGCTTTTAACTTCAATTGGCTTGATTATCAAATATATAGTATTTTTTTATTTGATTCTTTATTGTTAAAATTGTATCTTTAGACAATAAAATTGATTGCACAAAACTCATGTTAAGACAAAATTATTTACAGCTTATAAAAGCATTAACAACAACATTAGATTCTTTCGATTACACTTTGCTTACACCAGGCATTACTAACCAATTTTTGCCTATTATTAAAATAGCCATTCGTTCTAAAGAAAGAGAAGTTTTCCAGCAGAAATTAGCCGAAAGGCTAGATTTTCAAGTTATCCAAAGTAAACTAGATACAACGATTCTTACTATTGATTTAGGGAAGGAGGAATTTTTAACGTTAGAACTCTATCATTTCTTCCATGAAGATCGTTTGACTTATCTAAATATAGAAGAAGTATTAGCGAATAAGAAACAATCTGAAAAAGGTTTATTTATTCCTAAATTAGAACATCTTTTAGAATTTAGTATTTTAAATAGTTTCTTTCATGAAGAGGGCTTGAGTGATCATATCATCAAACGATTTGAGGACTTACATATCTTTTTACAGGAAGGCTTACTAGATTATTTTAATACAAAATACGATACTTACTTTAATAGTCTTTACGACTTGTCTGATTATAAGGAAATGATGGACAATCACTTCCGCAAACAGTTAAAACAGTTTCCAGTCAACAAATTTGCGAATCGAGTAAAATTAGGTTGGATAAATATGAAAATTTTACTAAAACGCTCTGCTGTTTTTTCTTATTTCTTTTAATCAGTTGTCAGTTTAACCGACAACCGTTATTACTGAATATTCCCACCCACAGGTAATCCACTAGGCACATTTACAGGAATTTGTCGGTCAAAACTTTCATCATTCAAAGTTTGTAAAAAAGCAATAATTGCTTGAACATCATTATTATTTAAGCGAAGATTCCGAGCATCTTGATTTATTTGGTTTCTATTGACATTCGGATTAATGTTTAAATTTCCTGGTCCACCATTTCCACCACCATTCCCTTGAATTCTTCTGTAAAAATTAGGTACCTCTGTTAAATCGCCTCCTACCCCATTATGAAAACACGGTCCTGTGGTATTTAAATTTCTTAAACTTGGCGTTCTAAATTCATATCGACCAGTAGCCCCGTCATCGGAGAAGTCTAATGGTGGATTATCAGGAACACCTAAAGTAGGCAAATCAAAATCTGAAAACATCGCTCCACTATGACAATCAACACAACCAACTGCATCAAATCTATTTGGTAGTGCTATAAATGTAAGGCTATAATATTTTATAAACTCAATGTTTCTTATGGGGTTTACTTAGACATAGCCTTACAAATGTAGCACTACTATCTATTTAATCCTGTTCAAAACCATACAGTTTTGAGAAGAGAGAAGCGAGAGCAGAGAAAAGAGACTTGATTAGTTAATAAAACTATTTTTTCGACTTTAAAAACGATTGGTTTATCGATAAATAGTCGATTTGCTGTCTCTAATCTCTCTTCTCTATAATCTAATTTATGTATGGTTTTAAATTAATCCTGAAAAGAATCTCTAGATATGTAAAAAATTTCGAGGATATAGCTTGGAAGATGAAATAATAAAAAACTTGTGGATGATGATGTTTTTTTAAAGTTATTCTGTTAATTCTACATCATCCTACCATATTGTAAAAATGAGACAAATTGTGACTAGCTAAAAAAGAAAAACAAAATAGAGTGGAAAAGAAAATGGGAAAGAAGCAATAAAAAACAAAAGGCATAAAATAAAAAAAGCCCGCATGTGCGGGCATAAACAATCTTTTAACCAAAACTCAATACATATTATTATTCAAAATGTGTGCCAAAAACACATTTGTTTAATAAATATTTAAAATTTTAATTATTTTTATTTTGTGACACTATTTCGGTTTGGTAGTGCTACGTTTGTAAGGCTATGTCTAAGTAAACCCCATAAGAAACATTGAGTTTATAAAATATTATAGCCTTACATTTATAGCACTACCTTCGGTTTTAGGCTCTTACGTAAAATTTAAAATGTCGATAATTTTCAAATTCACTTTCAATTTCCTGCCAAAATTTTAAAAAATCACGCTACAATCTCCATTTAATAGGGGCTTCCCGTCTAAGATTGGACATTTTCGACAACAGCAAATCTATATTCGCTGCTCCAAGTCTCGGAAAATATAGATTTTCTGTTGTCTGTCCTAAAATTGAGTGTCCAACTTTAGACGGGTAGCCTTAATTTGTCGTAGTTTTTGAGTATTAAAATTAATTGTTTTTTTACGAAATTTACAACCTTAGAAGAGTAGCCTCTATTTTGACCCAATTTCTTCACGAACCATTGTAAATAAATACATTTAGTAATTTTATCTTTTAACAATTCGTTTTCTTACTAAAAAACCTCCTTCTGCTACTTCTACAAAGTAAACGCCACTTGCTAGACCATTTAAGTTTAGTTGTACTTGAGTTTCCTCTTTGCCTATTGGCTTTGTTTGTAACAATTTCCCCCAAATATCATATAATCGAATCTTTCCATTTTGTTGCAATGGTTTTTCTAAGACAATACTTAAGCGATTAACTGTTGGATTAGGGTATACTTCAATATTTTCTAAGTTATTTCTAATTGCCGAGAATGGTATATTACTTGGAGAACTAGTATTCGGAATTTCCGTTTCTACACTTATCGTAGTAGTATTCGGGTCTTCCATAATGATATTTGAACAGTTTTCAATATTAATCTGAGCGTCTACAAAGTTAGTAGCCATTTCGTTTCCTTCGTTGTCTATGACTTCTACGGGGATTGGGTTACCAGAAAATTGAATATTTGCTATGGTTGCATTATTACTAATTACATCAAAACAAATTTGGAAAATCACTTCATCATCCGGCGCAGATACGCCTATTACTTGCGTATCAAACCAACTAACTCTCATCACCCCATCTTCAGGCGTAAAGAAAGCAGAATTATTTAATCCATTTAAATTATAATTCTGAGTAGTCACATTTCCTAATAAAGTCGGGTCCCAATTTAAAGAATATTGAAAAGAAATTAAATCTTTGAAGTTACCAGCAGTTGCATCCAAACAAACCTGTCCGCCACAAGTAGTCGTTACATCGGATAATTTTATTGTTACTGCATCATCATCTACTTGTACCAAATCTTCCCCGTTACAATCTTCGTCAATGCCATTGTTCGGAATTTCCGTCGCATTAGGATTAATATTTGGATTCGTATCATCACAATCTACATCGCTCGCAAATCCATC
>JBGCFJ010000925.1:0-6127 GCA_045106885.1 Saprospiraceae bacterium | reverse complement strand
GCAATAGCAGAAAGTATTTGCCAAGTAAGAAGAGAAATAGCTCCAATTGATGAACCGACTGGAGAATGGGTTAAGTTTTTGGGCGAAAAATTAAAAGAAAAAATAAAATAAAAAAAGGCTGGCTGGAACCTTGCATAGCCGACCATAGCCAGCAAAAGCTGACTACGGCGGCTATGCGTGGACGTTGAACTAAACATTAATCACACGAACACGAACCTAGTCACATAATCTACTGATTTACAATTGACTTACGACATTGCATAACTGATATTTGTGAAGTATAAATCAAAGCCTTGATAGCCGACAAGATGGCAGATAGGTCTAATTACTTCATCAAAAACAGTTATATCATGGAAGCTTATTATCAACAATTTTCTAATTGGTTAACCTTGCGTAATTATGCCGCACGAACCAAAAAATCTTACCTGTGCAGTCTGCGGCAGTTTTGGACATATTGTGAAAAGCAACAGCAAAACCCTACTTTTTCTAAGGCAAATGCAGTCGAACATTATTTACTTTTTCGTTACCAAGAGCAAAAAGTAAGTTGGCAAACCGTGAATGGAGATTATTCTTCTTTACGCTTGTTTTACACTAATATTTTAGACAGAGAATGGGATTTGCGTAAGCTACCTCGACCTCGCAAACAAAAAAGTTTACCGAAGGTCATCACTCCAGAACAGGTCAGTTTGTTAATCGAAAATGGGGTAATGTTCAAGCATAAAGTCTTTTTTACGCTAATCTACTCCACAGGACTTCGATTAGGGGAAGCTTTGCGGTTGCGAGTGGAAGATGTTGACGTGGCGGCTATGCAACTACGAGTGTTGGACGGTAAAGGGAAAAAAGACCGTTTTACCCTATTATCTCCTGACACCTTGGATTTACTGCGCTTTTATATTCGTGCTTATCGCCCCAAAGGTGGCTTAATTTTTAATGGTAAATTCAAAGGCAAACCGTGGTCTGAAAAAGGAGCACAACATGCCATGGTGCTTGCCCGAAGAAAAGCCAAACTACCAGAATTTGTAACGGCTCACACCTTACGACATTGTTTTGCCACTCATTTGCTCCAAAGTGGCACAGATTTGGTCACTATTCAACAGTTAATGGGGCATAAGCATCTTAAAACGACTGTCCGTTATATTCATTTAGATAATCAGCATTTTCAAAGGGTCAACAACCCAGCAGACCGCATCGAAGCATGGAAAAAGATTACCAAATCGGTCACATCTTCAGAAAATATGGCGAAGCCTTTATCACCAAATATCGCCCCCATCCTACCGTTTGCCGTGCCATCCGTGCCATTGGAAAATGTAGAACCCAAATCTTAGGCGGTGTACAAGTGACTTGTAAAGATTGCGGTTGTATTCATCGGATTTATGCTAGTTGTAGCAATCGTAATTGTCCAATTTGTCCTGCTTTGAAAAAAGAGATTTGGTTGATTAAACGGGAACAAGAATTATTGCCAGTTACTTATTATCATGTTGTTTTTACTTTTTCAGATGAACTCAATATCCTTTGTGCCAATCATCCGAAATTGATGTACAATATCTTGTTTAAAGCTGCTTGGTTGAGTTTAAAAACGATGATGAGTGAAGAAAAATGGTGTGGAGCGCAGACAGGAATGCTAGCAGTTTTGCATACTTGGGGGCAGAATCTATCTCATCATCCCCATTTACATTGTATTGTTCCAGCGGGTGGATTATCCTTTGACGGCAAAACTTGGAAAGCAGCTAAGAAATCATCAGTAATAGTCGATGTTATCGAGTTATCCGCTTTATTTCAAAAGACTTTTCTTCGTTTATTAAGAGAAACATGGGAATTTGACGGGATTGATTTTAGTGGAAAAGCACGAAAATATGAAGATATAAATGAATGGAGAGCCTTATTTGAAAGTATCCAAAAGCCTTGGGTAGTTTATGCTAAACGACCATCTACTGGTCCAAAACAAACGTTAGCTTATTTATCTCGATACACCCATTCGGTAGCTATTTCAGAACATCGAATCTTGGAATTGAGCGAACAAAAGGTCAAAATACAATACAAGGATTATGCGGATGAAGGAACTGACGGATTACCTAAGAAAAAAGAATTAGAACTAGATTATTTGGTATTTATCAAAAAGTTTGTCAAGCATATTTTACCGAGTGGTTTCCAAAAAATACGTTATTATGGCATTTGGGCAGCGAGCAACAGAAAAACAAAACTGGCTAAATGCCAAGCCTTATTGGAGCATGTCCCAGTACAGTTGACAATGAAAGCAATCAAAGCGATAGTCAAACAAAAACTAGGCATAGACCCAACTATTTGTAGCTATTGTAGTAGCCCTAACCTTGTGACAGAAATACTGGAAGCGACTCCTATTTTAGGGAATCCTATTGATTGGCAAAACGGTAATTTAATGCCAAATCGTGCGCCCCCTAAATTACCTCGACATGGATTAGTGAAATGGGTGGAAGTTCGAGCATAAATTAGCTAGCATAGCTAATTTAGCAGATAGTTTTTTGTTTGAAACAAGGTAAATGCCTCTTTTTTCTAAGATTGAAGATGAAAATGGCTTCGTTTTTCATAAAAACTATTAATTTAGTCACTTACTCGTTAACCTAATCGACTTGAAAACAGCTTTCCTTCTTTTTTTAGCATAAGCTTTTCGCAGTACTGTCGGTTTCGTTCAACTGAATTGTATATGCCGTTGCTGCGCAACGACATATACAATACTTAGTGTTCTGTCCAATTAAAAAAAAGAAAAGAAAAAGCGAATCAAACAAAACATTTGTATCTTGCCGCTATGAGTCAAATAAAAAGAATATTCTTAAAAAAAATAAAAATTTTCGCAGAGGAACTTACCGAATACGTGTCCACAAATAGTGGAGAATGGTCAATTAAAGGCTTTATTGATGTAAAAAAGAATGTTTATACGATTTCTTCTGATTCCAAGATAGTTTCTAAAATTCTAGAAATTCAACTTTTTCCAAAATTCAAAGAATTTGCCAAAGCAAACGGTTATGATATTGTATTGGCAGAAAAACAAAATTGGTATCCCGATTTATCCTTTGTAAATATAGCCGACCCATCCATAAAATTTGCAGTTGATATTAAAACAACTTACCGATTAGAAAATTATACAGGCTTTTGTAATGGTTTTACTTTGGGTTCTCATGGAGAATATTTCAGAAAAAGAACAAGTACCAAAAATATTCAATTCCCTTACGCCGATTATACCGCTCACCTTTGCTTAGGCGTACTTTATACAAGAGCAATATCAACAGATATAGATGAGACAGAAATTCTGCAACTTTCAAAGCTAGATAAAATCACCTCAGTCATTAAAGATTTAATCTTTTTCGCAGAAGAAAAATGGAAAATTTCTAGCGATAAAGGAGGTAGTGGCAATACTGCAAATATTGGCAGTATTCACTTCATTGAGGATGTCTTGAATGGAAATGGAGTATTCGTAAATTTAGGCGAAACGATTTTTGATGAGTATTGGATAAATCAAGGCGTTTTACAAGTACCAGACGAAAAGAAAGCGGGTAACTTCAAGAAATTAACGAAACTAACAGAGTTCCTTGACTTTAAAGGCATGGATAAATCTTTAATCAATTCACCAAGACCAAAAAGAAAAAATAAGAAATAATGCCAATAGTACCACCAATAAAATCGCAGGGAATAAAGACTAAATTAGTAGGTTGGATTGCTGATAATATATCTGAAATTCAATATGATAGATGGGTAGAACCATTTATGGGTACAGGAGTAGTAGGATTTAATATTCGACCTAAAAGAGCATTGATGTGCGATAGTAATCCACATTTAATTAATTTTTATAATGGGATGAAGAATAAAGAAATTACTGCTTCTAAAGTAAAAAGTCATCTCCAAAAAGAAGGGCAAAAGTTACTTGATACTGATGGAAAACATTATTACGAAGTTAGAAGTAGGTTCAATGACAAAAAGAACCCTTTAGATTTTTTATTCCTTAGTCGGTCTTGCTTTAATGGAATGATGCGTTTTAATCGTAAAGGGGGATATAATGTTCCGTTTTGTAAAAAACCAAATAGATTTGCTCAAGCACTAGTCACGAAAATAACGAACCAAGTGAAAAACGTTGCCCAGATAATTGAAATAGGCGATTTTACTTTTAAGCATCAAGATTTTCAAACAACTATAAAAGAGCTAAAAGAAACAGATTTAGTTTATTCAGACCCTCCATATATTGGAAGGCATGTCGATTATTTTGATTCTTGGTCTCTAGAAGAAGAAATTGCTTTAAATAAGGGCGTTGTGGATTCAAAAGCAAAATATGTATTATCAACCTGGTTAAGCAATAAATATCGAACAAATGAATATATCTTTTCTATTTGGAAAGATTCTTTTATTGCGACTAGAGAACATTTCTACCATGTTGGAGGGAAAGAAGAAAACAGAAATTCTGTTAATGAGGCAATCGTATCTAATGTTTTACTAAAAAATAGTATTCCAACAATTGAAATGCAAGGTATCATCGAAAGAGGAGATTCTCAATTGACCTCTATTATAAAAGAAGTAAAAGTTCCTTCTCAATTACTATTAGATTTGTAAAAAGAAAGAAAAAAGGACAGAACAAAGCATATATTCCAACCTGCCATATACTGGCAGGCTGAAACATATGCAAACCGTTCAGCACAATCAAAAAAAATAAAACAATGAAAAAAGCGATATCTAAATTTTCACTACTGTTAATCTGTTTTGTTTCCCTGTCTTCACAATTGCAAGCGCAATGTCAAATCAATATAGAGATAATGGAATTATTTTGTATAACAGATACCACATATACCCTTGTCGTTGATATTAATACAGCAAATCTACCAGGAAATTCATTAGAAGTAAGTATCAATGATGAGTTGCTTGGGCAATTCGATGTGGATGCTTTTCCTTTGACTTTAAGTGATATTGTTCATAATGGTGATGTCAATGCTGAAATCTCTATCTGTTCCGTTGACGATAATTCCTGTTGCGGAATTTTAGGATACGAGCCACCAACAAGCTACTGTGCTGACTGCTTAAATTATTGGGTTGAAACAGAATTTAGTTGTGACACAGATTCTACCTACGAGTTTATTCTGACACCCGTAGTAGCTTTCCCTGACCAGATGGCTCCTTCTGGTAACCTTTTGGTATTGATTGATGGTAATACCTATGAACTCGAATATGAGATTGGAAATTCTTATACCATTTCAGGTGTTGAGTTTTTTCCTAATACGGTATGGCATGAAATACAATGGTTTTTTGTTGAACCTGATTGTGGGGTTGCCGTACTACTTGTAGCATCTCCAGACTGCCAAGAATTGTGTACCCTAGATTCAATTGAAGTGACAGATTTTATTTGTACAAGTGAAACCACCTATAATATGGTTGTTAATCCAATATGGGCAGTTCCAGCGGAGTTGTATTTTCTCGATGTTGAAATTTCAGTTAACGGTGAACCTCAGGGGGTGTATTCTCAGGATTCACTTCCGTATACAGTTTTAAATATTCCTACCTCAGAAAACGGAATAAGCAGTCTTGAAATTTGTGTTCCAGGTATCCCATTCGATGCGTGTTGCTATACGCTGGAATACGAAGAGCCTAATTGTGGAACTACTGGTGTTTTACAATTGTATGGGGCTCGGGATGTCCAAATTTATCCCAATCCAGCACATGACATCATTCAAATAGAAAATGTAGAAGGAGAATTATTCATATATAATTCTTCGGGTAGTTTAATGCTTCATAAAAAGCAGATTGGTCAACAAATTGAAGTTGGTTTATTACCTGCGGGGATTTATTACATAGAAGTGCGTGGAGATTTTATTAGACGTGCTAAATTTATAAAACACTAATTAACTCAATTCTAAGTATTCTTTTAAATCGTAAATATTAAAACAAAATAGGTTGTTAGAAAAAGTAAGACTGTGCTGAACACAGGCTACGACGTCCATGCTCCTTCGTCGCACAGGCGCGTAGCCAAAACGTTGAACATAAATAACTGTATTTCAGCAAAATACACAGTCACAGTAAATTAAATATTAGTCTTGTAAACAACTTGTCCTACCTCTAACTTGCGACTATTATTCACCTAAAAAATAATAGTCATGACACAGAAAGAGCGTTT
>JBGCFJ010000924.1:0-5475 GCA_045106885.1 Saprospiraceae bacterium | reverse complement strand
CAATTGTGGTCGGATGAGTCGCTTTTATTAAGCCGCTTTCGATAGCGTAAGGCAAGACACCCGATAGAATATTACCACAATTTTGGGAAGTAGATAATCGGCCTTCCCCAATGACCACCTGCATAAACAGATAATCTAAATGGGCTGCGTTTTTAGTAGGTGGGCTTACAATCCCAACTTTAGCCGTTAAAGAATCCGCCCCTCCTAATCCATCAACTTGGCGAGGGTCGCCTATGCCAACTCCTTCCATCGCTGCAAGGATAACTTGGTCTCTTTTTTCTTCGTTGGTTGGTAAGTCTTTGGCATTAAAGAATACACCTTTGGAGCTACCTCCTCGGATTTGCATGTAGGGTATTGCTGTTTGCATAATTTTTTATAATTCGTAACCGCCAAATTTATTTGGCTGGTTCAAAATAATGTAGAGAACCAGCCAAATAAATTTGGCAGTTACATTAGAGTGGTAAACCTATTAAATTTTGCACTAAATTTTCAACTGCTGCTTTATCCTTAAATAGGTTGCTAATTTCTTGAAATTGCGCCACTTTTTCTACCGATGATGCTGCTAGATTTACATGCATTAATTTAGTAAACCAAGCTGTAAATTTTTTAACTTCCAAAGTCCGAGTCAAAGCAAGATTAGTATAATTATCCAAACTAGTTCTATCTCCCTTTTTATAAAAATCAATCAAGGCTGACGCCAAATAAATAGCATCCGCAAAAGCCATATTTAGTCCTTTAGAACCCGTTCTTTCTACTACATGGGCAGCATCTCCCGCAATAAACAAACGACCATTTTGCCAGTTTTGGGTATGAAAATGCCGCATATAATCTAGCTTTTGCTGTATAACCTTCCCTCTATTTAATTTCGTATTTAAACGGATTTCAAACTGTTGCCATAGTTCCCCTTCACTAGGTAAATCCTCTTTTTCTGTGCCTCTTTTTATTTGTAAATGCAATCGAGTTTTCCCATCTGAAGTAGGCATTTGTAAAGCGAAACCATCGGCGTGATACCCATAAATAGGTGCTTTAACTCTAGGCGGTGCATCTACCAACCAATCTAACCAAGCATAAGGCAATTCCTCCTGAATTTCTTTTCTAGTGCTTGCTGGAATGACTCGACGACTAATCCCCCGAAATCCATCACAACCAATGACAAACTCACAATCCAATTGATAAAGGGCAGCATTTAGTGTATAATGAATCCTAGGATTTGGTGTATCCAAGCCTTCATAGCGCTGCCCTTTTCCTTCAAAAATAGTGGATTGCTGCAATGTTCTTCTTATATCAATTAAGTCTTCTATTAGGTCATGTTGGTTATAAATAATTGGATGTTTATCTCCAAAGACTATTCTTTGTTTTTCGCCATTATAATGAAATTGTATACCTTCTACTTTAATCCCTTCTTTTTGCAATTGCTCCCCTACTCCATTATCAATTAAAATTTGGGCTATAGCTGGTTCTATCATTCCGCCTCTCCAATTAGCTCGCAGAAACGTTTCATTTCTATTTTCTAAAATGACCGTATCAATACCTGCTTGTTGTAGCAAATGCCCTAATAATAATCCTGCTGGACCAGCTCCTATGATGGCTACTTGCGTTTGCATATTTTTTTAAGGTGTCGGGTGTCAGGAGTCAGGGGTCAGGTCGTCTCGCTTTTCTGACACCTGACTCCTCATCCCTGGCACCTATTCATTACAAATATTTATTTAGATTTTTCACAGCCCCTTCAGACATAAAGGCACTTAAATTTTCCCCTTCCAGCATATTAACGACTGCCTCCATTTCGTGCATCCGTCTTTTAGCATGGGTTCGACTTCCCTTGACAAAACGGTCAATTAAGGTATCATTATCTCCTATAATGGAATTGATTTGGGTTCTAATATAATCTTCTAGTCCAAATTGTTCGCCTGCTTCCATTGCTTCACAGATTACCGCTGCTACTCCTTTATAAACTATTGAACGCAATAGCTTTCGACCCGCTGCATCGCCTGTTTTTTCACTTAGAACGGATAAATTCAAAGAATAAGGGCCAAATAATTTCGCTAACAATTTTGCCCCTTTCCCACTCGCTAGTAAAGGCACTTTAATTCCTTTTGGAGGCACAGGTGCCATAATCGCCAAATCTACAAAATGGATATTGGCAGGTTGTAGGATAGATTCAATTTCTTTTTTGGTACTCGGAGCGGAAGTATTCATTTCACAATAGACACTTCCTGATTTTAAATGTGGTAAAACCTCTTTAGCTATTGCCTTGGATTCGGACGTATAATTAACACTAAAAATAATGTCTGCATCTTTTACTGCCAGAGAATTATTCGCCGCAAAATGTACGTTTGGGGCTAATTCCCTTTGTAAATTCGGGTCCCAACCGCTGACTTCTAGCCCCATTGCTACTAAATCGTTGGCAAAATGACTGCCTGCTTCGCCTAATCCTATTATTGCTATTTTCATGAAAGGACTAAAATTTTATCTTTTCTAACCAGTTGAAAAATATCAATGATATAAATTTTTATTTGTTAATAGTCCTAAATACAATTAAATTTGTATTGAGTACAATTTTTTTGTAGAAAAGTATAGATAAATGAATCAGAAATCCATTGATAAAAAAATAATAAAATCGGTCTTTGAAGATATGCTCAAAGAGCGTAATTCAGAATTGCAAAGCTTTTTAGAAGAATTACTAGCAAAATTTATGCTTCAATCTTCAGACAATAAAAAGCCTTTGGATATGGTGAAAATTCGTCAAAAATATTCACTTAAAAGAGAGGCTTTTACCCCATTACATGAGTTGCTTAAAGATGTCCCAACTGCTCAAGAATTAACTAGTCGCCTATCAAAATAACCAATGGATTTCGTTTTAGATACCAATATATTAGTCTATTTCATCCGAAGTGATAAACATATTCAACAGTTAGAAAAAGAGTTTCCATTATTTTCTCCTGAAAATGCTGCTTTTATTTCAATTGTTTCTGTAGGTGAAATTCGTTCCTTAGCTTATCAATTCGGTTGGGGTAAAGGAAAAATAAAAAGGATGAATATTTTTTTACAAGCATTAAATCCTTTTCCAATTGACACCGACGAATTAACGGCTGCTTACGCTGAAGTTGATGCCTATAGCAAAGGGCAACATCCATCGATGAAACTTCCCAAAAAAACAACTTCTAGAAAAATGGGAAAAAATGATTTATGGATTGCAGCCTCTGCCTATATTTTTAATGCTACTTTGCTCACAACAGACAATGATTTCTCTCACTTATCTTCAATTATGAAGATTAAAAATGTTGCTTTTCCTTTAATTTAATACCCAAATTTCTTATCCCACCCATAAATCTGCAAAGAAGTTTCTCCTTGATTTAATCTCGCTCTTACTCTCGATTCCTTCTGCTCTCTCGCATAAGACTTTAAAATAGCCTCTTCTACTCTATCTTTTGGAATAACCATTACCCCATCTCTATCCCCTACAATAATATCGCCTGGATTTACCGTTATTCCACCAATGGTAATAGGCTCATTTAGACTACCTTCTGGGTCTTTGCCTGTTCCTTTGATACACAATCCTCTACAAAAAACAGGAAAACCTAGTTCTTCTATTTCATCCGCATCACGTACACAAGCATCAATAACCAAACCTGTTACCCCATGTTTCATTGCGCCTGAAGTCAATAAATCTCCCCAATAACCAGCCTCATAGCCACCTGAGCAATCCGCCACAATTACATCCCCTGCTTTTGCATAAGCATAAGCACGATGCAAATTAATATTCATGTAAGCTTTTGCTTTGACGGTATAAGCAGGCCCACATAAACGCATATTATTGTTAATAGGTTTTATCTGATACGGTAAGTTTCCAATCTTGCCCATTGCCTCGTGAATCGTTGCCGTGCCAAATTGAGCTAATTCTTCTAATTGTGCTTTGGTTGCCATATTTTTAGGTATTAGGAGTCAGGTGTCAGGCGTCAGTTGGTATCATTTGACACCTGACTCCGCTCACCTAACTCCTTATTTTAGTTTGTTAGAAGTTATTTCTTGCGCAAACTTGGCAAGAATTGGTTCTAAAATATTGATAGTCAAGAGGTCAGAAGCCAGACCGAAAATTGAAATTTTCTGTCAGAAGTCAGACATGGAACAGGTACCAAATCTGACTTCTGACAGTTTATGAAATAAACGGTCTGACTTCTGTCTTCTATGGTAGCGGCTTCGCCGCGTTAGGTTTTATGAAATAAATTATTGTAGTGAATAAGCTGCAAAAAATAATAGCTGCAGTTATACTAAAAACGGTACTATTATAAAAGTTGGCTGCAATAGCGGTGGCTATGGCGCCTCCCATAATCATAAATGCGCCAAGAATAGAGGACGCAAAACCTGCGATTTGAGGTAAGGGGTCCATGGCAATTATATTCGTATTAGGAAACAGAAAACCCATAGATGCGACGAATAAACAACAAAAAAACCAAATGACCCAAAAGGGTAAATCACCAACCCATTGGCAAAAGACTAAGCCAATGGCAGATAGGCTAATTAACATGATTCCATAGCGTAATAAAGCGATTGGATTACTTTTTTTCAATAGATAACTATTTAAAAAATTAAACGCAATATAACAGCCAGAGGCTAATCCAAATATCAAGCCTACTTGACCTGCTTTCATGCCATAAATATCCACCATTAATAAGGAGGCATTGGTCAGTATGATTTGATGGCCCGAAAAAACACCAACTAATATCCACAATGCCCAAACGCTATTTTTAGCCTCAAAAAATATTTTCGAACTTCCTATTAATTGTTGTTGAAAATTAATAGGGTTTTGTTGTTTAGTTACAGTCTCAAAAGCCGTTAACCAAACACCTATTAAAACGATTAAGCCCAATATTGGCGAAACCAAAAAAGTAGCCTGCCATCCCCAAATTGTGTATAAAAAACTACCTATTAAAGGCGAAACTAAAGTTGTTATCGCTAAAGCAGTAACAATGGCAGACATCAATTTCGCCAAGGCTTTTCCTGTACATAAATCTCTTGCTACTGCTCGAGCAATTACTGCCCCAACTCCTCCACCTATTCCTTGTAAAAATCGACCTAAAAGCACGACTTCAAAACGCCAAGCAAAAGCGACGACAAACCCTGCTAAAACATATAAAATCAGCCCAAAATAAATAACAGGCAAGCGCCCATATCTATCACTTATAAGTCCTAATGGAATCATAAACAAACCATAACCTGCTAAAAACGAACTAATTATTAACTGTGACTGGCTCGTTTCTACGCCAAAATGCTCAGTAATAATTGGTAGTACAGGAATACTAACATCAATGGCTACTGCGGTGATGATAACTAATATCAAGAGTGTTTTGGAATAGGCTTTCGTGTATTTCAAAGAGCTGTTTTAAATTAGGTGTAAGGTGACAGGAGTCAGGGGTCGAGCAGTAAAGTAAACCGAAACCTGACTCCTCACCCCTGAAAAAAAAAAAAAAATGAATA
>JBGCFJ010000923.1:0-11091 GCA_045106885.1 Saprospiraceae bacterium | reverse complement strand
AGCTTTATATATTAATTTCAATCAATTATAAGCTAAAAGCCTTGCTATCATTGGATGCAATTATTTTTTTGAAATTTATTTTACTAACTAAACTTCATAAGTTGTTGATTTTTAATGAATTAAAGCCTGCGAAACTTGAGTAATTATTTAAAAAAAATTAACGATGAAAATCAAATTTTATTTTCTGACAACAATAACTCTTTTTTCGTTATTCTTTCTTTTTTCTTGCGAAAAAGAAAATATTAATGCAATTGAGAATGTTAAAATTAACGACTTTACCGTAACTGAAGGAATGCTCGTATTCGAAGATGAAACAACATTTCAAAAAGTATTAACAGAACTTACGGACAATCAAGATGAGCTAGATGCTTGGGAAAAAAATATTCCAAATTTATCTCTATGAGAACTAAATTTGACACTTATACTGACGAGGATGCTGAAAATTTGATTAAAAATAAGCAAAATTATATTTTTAATTTTGCTTTCGTCAATCAAGGGGGCGAAGAATCAATTGAAAGAAACCTATATGATGACGTTTTGGCAACACTTGTTAATGATGAAGGGTATCTTCAAATTGGAAATAAAGTACATAGATTTACTTATGAAGATTATTATACTGTTGATAAGGAAAAATTAGTGTTATTACAAAAATTAGACCTTAATCAAGCTAATAATTCAGCAATTTCTAAAACAGAAATTATTCGAACATTTCCTGATGTTGATAATAACATGGCTAGTGCTAGAAAATATACTGTTAGAGAATGTGTTACAACAGATAGAAACTGGAGAGTGGTTGGATCAATCGTTCGAGAAGACGTTTTTAGGTCAAACTGTATAATCAAGGCCAAAAGTCAAAGAAGAAGACTTGGAAGATGGTGGTCTAATAGGACTAATATTGCCGTCAGTTTTAGTGGTAATTTTGTAAAAGTTAATGGTAATTGCAGACCTTCTCCAGTTGATTTCTCTTCGGGAAATCGAAATCGAGGAAGGGCTAATAGTGTTTCGATAACAGTACCAATTAATGGCCCGCTAGTTAATTGTAGTGGTTCCGTTACTCCTCTACATGATGGTAGATTTTCAAGCACTTTTACATCAAATGGAAGAACTTGTAGAATAAATTTATAATTAAACTAAATGGTCGGACTTTTTCGATTGGAAGATATAATAAAATAAGTTCTAAATCGATTCAAGCTGTATGGCTCTCTTGCAAGAGTCATACAGCTTTCTTTAAACAGAATTTCATGAAGAAGGTTATTACGCTTTTGGGATTTACTATTTTATTTTTAACAAATTGCTTTAAAGACCTAGACTATGACTTAGACTTCGAGGGCCAAGAAATAGTCATCAGAGGAACTATCTCCCCACAAGATGGTGCCATCATACAAGTAAGCCATACGCTGGATCCAGAAGGAACCTATTTTTTTGATACATTAGATCTTAATATAAATAATGCAATAGTAAAACTCTATGCCAATGATACTTTACTCCAACAAATAAGCTATTCTGGTAAAAATGGTTTATATCTAGAAGAGGATTTAACTTTAAATAGAAATGTCGCTTACCATTTAACCGTAGAAGTGGAAGGATTCCCATCTGCAAGGACAGAGAAAATCGAAATTCCCCAATTACCTCAAACAACTTTTAATTTAGTTAGGGAGGATGAAAATGAACTAAGGATAGATATTGAAGTAGCAGATAATCCTAAAGCGAGTTATTATCAATTAGTTGCAAATGGCTATTATGATATGGAGGTAGTTGAATTATATGCTTACCCCATAGGAACTTACGAGCAATGGGAAATTTGTGGATTAATTGAAACGGGTTCTTCAAATGGTTTTCATATAACAGATGATTGTTTTAAAGAAAAAACGTTTCTTTTTCCGCTCTCTGTTCAAATTGAATATTTTCAACCATCATTAGACAGTTCCTTATTTTTTATAGAACCTATAATAGTAGAAGAAGTAACGCTTCGTTTTAGAAGCACCATCAAAGAAAGATATGATTTCGTAGTGACTTCTGATGTACCCGAAGGTATAGACAACGCTTTTCGAGAACCTGCTATTACCTTCTCCAATGTCATAGGCGGTCACGGTTATTTTAGCGCCTACCAAGAAACTGTATATATCCACAAATTATAAATACCGACCTAATGAAAATTTATTTTTCTCTTTTACTAGTATGCCTAAGCAGTACCTTAGTTGCTCAAATTGTCCTTAGTGGCACGATTAAAGATAAGGCGAGTGGGGAGGTATTAATTGGTGCAAATATTTACGCACTAGGTAATCAAAAAGGAAGCGTTACGAATGTTTATGGGTTTTATAGCCTAACGATTCCAGCGGCAGATACATTGGTCATAAGTTATGTTGGTTACGAAACCAAACGAATCTTTATCAATGCCTCCAAAACACTTTCTATTGAATTACCAACGGCTCTTTTACAAGAGATAGAAATAACGGCTACTGCCAACCAACCTGTAGAAGAAAAAATAGGGAAAGTGAATATTTCCGTAGCAGAATTAAAGCGTTTGCCCATTATTCTTGGCGAAACGGATATTATTAAATCTTTGGCACTCACCCCTGGTATTAGCATAGGCACAGAAGGTACAACGGGATTATTAGTTAGAGGTGGAACACCCGATCAAAATTTAGTTCTATTGGATGGGGCAACTGTTTACAATATTTCTCATCTCTTTGGTTTTTTATCCGTCTTTAACCCAGATGCCGTTAAAGAAGTTACCTTATTAAAAGGTGCTTTCCCCGCAGAGTATGGGGGTAGATTATCTTCGGTGGTAGATGTGCGTATGAAAGATGGCAATAAAAAAGAAAAAAAACGTCAATATAAACTAGGGCTTATTTCCTCTTCTTGGTTCTCCGAAGGTCCATTGAATGCAAAGACTTCCTATATGTTTAGTGCAAGAACTTCCTATCTAGGCTTAATTGGCTTACCCTCCTACATTAGTTTTGCTGCTAAAGACGAAGGGCAAGCGGTCACCTATTGGATGTATGATACCAATTTCAAATTGCATCATCAATTGAATGATAAAGAACAATTATTTTATAGTTTTTACGCTGGGAATGATATTCTCCCCGCAATAGAAAAAATAGCTGGGATTAAAAACAAAGTCAACCTAAATTGGGGAAATATTACGTCTAGTATTCGATACACCAATGCGATTAACAGTAAACTATATGCTACCGCTACGTTGGCTTTCAATTATTTTAATTACCGCTTAAAGGTTACTTCAAAATCGGCTAGTACGGATGATGGTCTATTAAATCGCTCTTCTCTAAGAGATGTTGCTACTAGGTATAAATTGAGTTGGTATACAGGGGCGAATCAAACGATTGACATTGGTGGAGAACTTATCCAGCATAGCTATAAACCAGGGAATGTCAAAACATTCACAGATGGCAAAGTTGACCGTTCTTCGGGAGAGACGATTCAAGCTTTATCTTATGCGCTTTACATCAATGACAAAATAAATTTGAGTCGTTGGTTATCTTTAAATCTTGGTTTAAGATGGAGTAATTATCAGGTAGAAAAGCGAGGGTATCATTATTTAGAACCTAGATTGAGTTTGGCAATTAATCCTAGTAATTCCAGTAGTGTAAAATTTGGTTATTCAGCAATGAATCAATTTGTTCATCTGCTAACGGCTAGTGGTGGTGGTTTACCAAATGACATTTGGGTACCGACAACCGCTGCTGTCCCTCCTCAACGATCCAAACAATATAGTATCGGTTACAGTCAAGACCTAGCCAATCAAGCGTGGAATCTAACGATTGAATCCTATTACAAAAAAATGAGTCAGTTGATTGATTTTCAATCGGGTGCAAGCATTGTGTTTAATAGTGATAGTGATTGGCAGGAATTGATAGAACAAAACGGAGAAGGTATTACTTACGGAGGGGAATTTTTTCTAAAAAAGAATAAAGGGCGCTTAACTGGTTGGTTAGGGTATACTTTGTCTTGGAATGATAGATTGTTTCAAAATATTAATCAGAATCAATGGTTTCCTGCTAAATATGACCGCAGACATGATTTTGAATTAACCGCTAATTATAAAATTAGTGATAGATGGCAATTTTCTAGCAATTTCGTTTACAACACAGGATTTGTCGTGACTTTACCTGTTGCTTTAATTGAACCCTACCAACCTGTTTTTACTACTAGAAATAATAAAAGAGCGCCCGATTATTTGCGTTTAGATGTTGGCTTCACCTTAAATAAGAAAAATAGTAAAGGAAATGAGGTGCAATGGAATTTTTCCTTGTATAACGCTTTTGGAAGAAGAAACCCCTTCTTTGTAGAGTATAGAAGTGCTTATTTTGCTGAATTTGACAATACGTCTATTACCCCTTTCAATGAAGGAGTTAGAGGTACCGTTCGACAAGGCACCGCTTTTAGTTTACTACCTTCTTTTAGTTATTCTGTGAAATTTTAAAGGAAAAAAAATTTTTTAATCATAAAACAAAACAATGCATAAATTATCATTACTCCTTTTTTGCTTCATTTTCCTTCCCCTATTTTCTTTTGGGCAATTATCTGTAGGCGGTGGAGCCTCTTATGATACTGCTTTTGAGCGAGGAGGACTAAATGTACAGGGAATGTACGAAATTAATAAAAGACTGCGTCCGTCATTTAACATGGTTTATTACATTAGTCCAGCTGGTTTTATATCGACCAGCTTATCTTTTAATACTAATTTACATTTTTTAATTCTCAATAAAGAGAAGATAAATGTTTATGGATTAGGTGGTTTAAATATTACTAGATTCAGACTAAAAGATAGTTTTCAAAAAGTAATTACAACCGATTTAGGGTTAAACATAGGAGGAGGAATTGACTTTAAATTGTCCAAGAATCTTTCTGGAATAGGAGAGGTGAAATATGATTTTGAAGATGTTATTAATAGGTGGATTATTAGCGCAGGTGTAATGTATAGATTTTAGAAAATGAAATTTGTCTTCTTTTTGGTGCTTTAAAACGCCAAAGAAAAACTAACATTCGGTGTAAAACCAAGCATTAAGGCTTCGATGCCTGTTATCTGATTAATCTCTTGATTATTATCTCCTTTTTCATTCGGAATAGAACGAATAAATTGTTTGTACTTCACATTTTCTCGATTCAATACATTAAAAATAGAAGCGCCAATTCTTGCTTTTGTTGAGCCGATATTAAATTTATAACCAGCAGAAATATCCAATCTAGCATAATCTTTTAAGTATGAAATTCTTTCATTTACCTTTAAATCCTTTCTATCTTGTTGTCCATTAATAATGGTTAAGTCCGTATAAGCACGACCAGAACTAAAAATATAAACTGCCGAGAAATCGAATTTCTTATAGCGATACTGATTGACTAGCTTTACTTGATGGCGACGGTCATCAAGGGAAGGAAAAGGGTTGCCATTGTCTATTTTTGGAAAACTATGGGTGGTTTTACTTAAGGTATAAGATAACCAACCAGTATAATTGCCAGCATTCTTTTTTAATAAAACATCTATCCCTTTAGAAACACCCGTTCCATTATAAAATTCAAATAATTTATTGGAAGAAGTATTGACATCACCTGTTAAAAAACCATTAGCGGTTGGCGCAAATTCTGTGACACCATCTAAATTTTTATAATAGGCTTCTATGTCTAACTCAAAACCATCGTTTTTTAAATTAAGTCCTAGCATGCATTGTTTGGAAGAGGCAACTGGAGATTCTCCCCGTTTATCAGTACTTAAGACCCAATAATCATAATTTTTTCCAAAACGGTCTTCCCGTTCATTTGTTCTTAGAAATTGATAATACTGGCTACAAGAAGCTTTTAAGTGTAGTCGTTCCGAAGCTTCATAAGTGAGGCTAATTCGAGGCGATAAATAATTCTTTTGGGTGACTGTGTAATAAGTATTTCTTAAACCTAGTCCAAGGCTAAGTTTATTAAAACCGCTTAAATTATATTGTAGATAACTAGAGTGTTGGCTACCCGTTAAATCCTGACTCAATGGTTTTTTATTATCGACAGTCAAATCAGATGTTACTTGATTATGGATTAAATGATAGCCAAAAGTCAATTGCTGCTTATTGCTAATTGACCACCTATTTTTAATATTTAATTCCGTTCCTTTGATACTATTAGAAAAGCCATTATTTAAATTTAATTCCAATAAGGTATCGGTAAGACTTTCAGGAGGAAGAGAAGGAAATCCTGGTCGTGGCTTTCTAGTTATTGCTCGAATGAGTGTAGAATTAATAGCTTGCTGCTCTTCATAAGCGGAATAAGCCAAATTAATATTTGTATTTATTTTAGGATTCCATTGGTGGTTCAATTGTAAACTAGCCCCTTGGTTATTCCATTTGGCAAATTCGTTAAGTGTTTCTGTGTTTTTTACTTCATATTTTCGATTGTCTTTATTATTTTTAGTTTCAAAAAATATTTCATAAATGGAGTTTAATTCATCATATCCTTTAAAATAACTAACAGAGATAGTTGATTGTTGGCTAAGTTGCCAAATCCATTTAGCATTAAAATCATAGAATTTAAAAGCAGGATTTATTTTTGATAAAGTTAACGCATTATCATTTTTTAAATCATCTGCTGTATTAATTAAACTAAACAAATCGGTATCTGCTACATTTTTATTAGTCGTCCTACCGCCGATTAATATCCCCATTTTTTCATTAATCGGTAATGCTAAATGCGCACTAGATGTTAGTAAATCCGCTTGCAATTGTCCACCAATTTTTGGCTCAGAAATCCCGTGCGAAGCTAAATCTATGACTCCTGCTGTTCGACCACCATATTCTACGGGGAAAGCATTTTTAAACACTTTCACTTGGTTAACAATGCTAGGATTAATCGCACTAAAAACGCCATAAAAATGGTCTATTTTATAGAGCGTAATTCCATCGAAAATGACCATGTTTTCATCACCGTCACTGCCTCGTATTTTTAATTCAGCCGACAAATCATCCGAAGCAGAAATACCAGGCAATAATTGCAAACCTCTAAACACATCATTTCCTCCACCAAAAGAAGGTAAATTATTGAGTTGTTTGGCATTTAGAACCATTGAGCCATCCGTTTGATTGACCGTGAAAGTCGGCAATTTTTCTATAATCGTTATTTCTGCAAAATCTAACGATTTGATTTGAAGGTCAATTTGAAGATTGGATAAATCCTCTCCTTTTTTCCAAGCAAAAGCCCTTGGAATATAGCCTAAGTATTGAATTGAAATAGTCCCTTCTGTTTTGGGGGAGCTAACGGTTAAAGAAAAATTACCATCCTCATCTGTCGATACACCTTTATTGGTTAAAGGGCAATAAATAGTTGCAAAAGCTAATGGAGTTTTACTTTTTATATCAGTGATTTTTCCTGTAAAAGTGTATTGATTTGTTATAGGGGTAGCTGTTTTTGAAAGCGCTGAAGTTTGTACTTTACGGACTAAGATTCGTTTATCTTCGGTTAATTGAAATTCTAAATTAGTATTTTTAAAAAGTGTTGTTAAAGCAGTTTCTAAATCTTTGGAACGTATCGTTTTGTTAACTTCAATATTTTTAACTGCCCCATAATCATAAGCAATGGTTAGTTGATATTTTGTTCTTAGTGTTTCGAATACATCGGACATAAAAATGCCTTTAAATGTCTCATTAATCGAGATGACTTCCGATTGACAAAAGGCGCTTACACTTATGAAAAAAAGAAAAAATGAAGTAATGAATTGCTTCATATTTATAGTTGCTTCGATGAGTTTGTGTAAATTGACAAACACTCAGATTGATAATTCAGTCTGAGTGTATTGGATAATTTTACTTAGTAGTAATGCTTATATTTTTACCATTGATTTCATGAGTCACGCCCAATATGTAATCAATATCAGCCAATGCTTTCTTTAGATTGTCCTTTTTGAAAGAGTAACTAACCGTTCTACTTCGTAATTCGGCATCACAAGTTATTGCTATATCAAATTGCCGTTCTAATTCACTAATAATTTCTGAAAAAAGAATATCCTCTAAGTAAAATTCTCCACTCATCCAGCTTGTTTGCTTGTTAATATCAACCGTTTCTTTTTCTTCTAAAGCAGATTTGTTTGCGTTTAATTTTGTTCCTAATCCTTTAGTCAAAATTTGTTCGCTTCCTTGTGCAGTCACTTTAACTTTTCCTGTTCGACAAACTACTTCCAAATCTCCATTTCTGGCATTCACATTAAAACTAGTTCCCAGTACTTCTATCGTTCCATTGGGTGTAATGACTTTAAACGATTGCCCTTTTTCTACTTCAAAAAAAGCTTCTCCTTCTAAATTGACAATTCTATCGCCATCAAAATCACCTGCTTTAAAACTAATGGTAGAAGCTGCATTTAAATTCACCTTAGAATTATCGGGTAGTGTATAAGCCAATTGTTCCCCATTTCTGACATCAATAGTGGTCGTTGGGTTATAGAAAGTGAAGAAAGCGACTAAACCAATACAAGCGGCAGCAGCATAACTTATCCATCTTCGTCTACCTATCGACCTTACAACTGCTGTTTCTTGTTTATCCTGTTTTAATTGAGGTTTTTCTACAGGTGTTGCTGCATCAATTTTACCCCAAAGGCTTTTGATACGTGTTTCTGAAGGCTCGACCTCTTTTATTTTAATGGCATTCACTAAAACTTTTGCCGTTTTTATAGCTTCTTTTTTATTGGGATTATTACCTATCCATTTAGTCCAAAAAGCAGTGGCTTTTTGGTCTTTGCCTTGTACCCATAGAATAAAGGAGGGTTCTTCTGCAAAGTCAATTTCATCGTAATTTGTATATTTTTTTTCCATCCTGGTATTTTTTGCAATTAGTCTTTAAAATAATTCATCGAGATAAGTGCTTCTAGAACTGGCACTATAGTTAAATCTACATCCACTTATTCCACTATGCATTATACTGGTACAATTTCTATTTTCCTGAATATCAGAATGTGACCTTTCTAAGTAACAATGACCCAATTCATGAAAAATAACGAATTCTTTTTCTAAGTCCGTTGCGCTATTCCAATAAGTCCTATCAATATTTACTTTTCTAGTTGAAGTAGCACTATAACTACACTGCCCAGCTACATTAGCCTCTTCAATATCAATTAAAAAACCTTCAATTTGCTTGGTCACTAAATCTATTGTTTGTCCTCTATTCGCTCCTTCAGTTACAAATCTTTCAAAATAAGGGGCTAATGCTTCATCAATAAATAAGTTGTCTATTACTAAGTTTTCATTACTTTCTTTTGCACAACCCATAATTAATAAGCTAATTGAAAAACTTAGTAGAAAGAAAAATTTATTTTTTAGGTTAATGAAATGCTTCATTTATGTATTTTTAATTATTGTCGTACATATATATAAGGCAGCTCAATTTAGTTTGTACTCAATTTTTATTCTTTTTTTAAAAGGTCTTACTGAAAAAAGGTGTCGGACACTTTGATTTAATAAAATACAGATGTTTTAATTATTAAAATCGAATCATTTACATATCATAAGTGTCCGACACCTGTTCCAAAATCGACCTTTTTTCAGTAGAACCTTAAAAAATAAATTTATCTACTTGAAGAAGTATTAATGTAATTGGCAATAAAGTCCCTTTCAACTTCTTCAAAGCCCCAGAAACTAAGTTGCGTACCGACTGATAATTTAACCCCATAATTTCTCCAATATCTTCATAATCTAAACCAGAGACATATTTAAGGTAAATAACTTCTTTTTGTCGTTTACTTAAATTACCCATCGCTGCTTTTACTTGTGCTGCTCTTTCTTCAGATAATTCTAAAGCGATTAGTTTCTGGTCAACGGCAATGACTACCTCAAAATCTAATTCGGTAGGTTCGGTATCTGATACTCGTTTTTTAGACTTATCTATATGGCGAATGACTTTCCGTCTCAAGGCGACTAATAAATAGCGTTGAATAGAATCGGTCATCCCCAATCCTTCTCGATTTTTCCAAAGTTCTATAAATAGGTCTTGAATACAATCTTCTATGACTTGGTCATTCCTAGAAAATTTTCTGCCATATTTTAATAAACTGGAAATATAAGTGGAATAAATCCGCTCTAAAGCCGATTTGTTGCCATCTTTTAGCTGTTTCCAAAGTAATATATCACTCATTTACAGTTAATTATGCACGAAATAAAATCGAATGTAATATACATTTTTTTTTAGTTGAAAGAACGATAATAACTATCGTTTTGATACATCAGAAACTTTTTTTTAAAATTTTTTAATTTTTTTGAGTACAAAATTAAAAGCCCTGACTTATTGGGGTGTAAGTGAGGAAATGAAAACAAAAGAAATTATTTTCAATCTTAAATTTCAAATAGTATTCCCGACTGATTTTTTTTGAAATAATGTTGAAAATGCTTTTAAGAAATCATCGACTTTCATTTCCCACAACTTGCTCCGATTTAATCGGAAAAATTTAATTACTAAATTCTTTAAAAAAAATTAAAAAATTATGTTGAACAGAATCTTCAAAATTAGCACCTTATTTGCTTTTGCCCTTGTTTTTGTAATGACTTCTTGTCAAAAAGAAAGTTTAGACGAATTAACCACAGAAAATTTTACCCAACAAGTTGAAAGTCGAGCAGGTGAGAAAAAAGGCCCTAAAGGGATGAAAGGAAAAGGAAAACGAAGCGGCAAATGTTTTACACCAGTATTTCCTATTACGATTAATTTTCCTGATGGAAGTGCAGTTGAAGTAGCAGATAAGGAAGCAGCCAAAGCAGCAAAAACAGCTTATAAGGAAGCAAATCCAGACAGTGAGGAAAGACCAACTATTGCTATGCCTTTCGATGTACAGTTAAGAGACAGTTCTACACTAACCATTGCTAGTGAGGAAGATTTAGCAGCTTTAAAAGAAACTTGTGGTAAAAATGGTAGAGGTCGCAAAGGAAAGCGTGGAGGACGAGGCGGCAAATGTTTTACACCAGTATTCCCTATTACGATTAATTTCCCTGATGGAAGTGCAGTTGAAGTAGCAGATAAGGAAGCAGCCAAAGCAGCAAAAACAGCTTATAAGGAAGCAAATCCAGACAGTGAGGAAAGACCAACTATTGCTATGCCTTTCGATGTACAGTTAAGAGA
>JBGCFJ010000922.1:0-1581 GCA_045106885.1 Saprospiraceae bacterium | reverse complement strand
TTAAAAATAGCAAAAAAGGGTTGTCCTGCTTTTTTATTTTTCCAATGTCCCTTATTTCCATTTTCGTCCCAAGCAGTCACCGAACAGCGAAATTGATAATCTTGCTTGGCATTATTGGTTCAGTAATAGCCTTTTTCACGTAAGTATTCGCTGAACATACGAACACCCGTTGGTGCTAAAGCTTCATAATGCTCAAAATTGGCAGGTTTGGATTTATAGCCCTCCAAGATTGATTGTGGAATATCGGTCGCAAACCAAGGCCCTGTTCGCATGTGGTTCGCTCCAATATGCGTTGGATACATACCCGTTGCCAATGCTGCCCGACTAGGCGAACAAACAGGAGAAGGAGAATAAACATTATCATAACAAACACCTTCTGCTGCCAAACGGCTTAGATGAGGTGTTTGAATGGTACTGTCTCCAAACGACGGAATTACGGGGCTTAAATCTTCGGCAACCAACCATAAGATATTGGGTTGAAAATCTAAGTCATATTGGAAGGGAAGTTCCGTCGAATTTTCAGTTATTTTTGCTTCATCTTTGCAACTAAATAGGACTAAAAAGCACAAGAGTAATAGGTAGTGGTTTTTCATTTTTTTCGTTTTGATACTTTTTACTTTAGTTATGAATTCCTCGATTTTCAGCAAATATAAAAGAATACCTTCTTTTCCAACATTGAAAAAAGAAATTTTTCCCACTAATTAAGCGACACAAACTATCTCAAGTATTCAATTTTTCTATATTCTTGCCGAAAAATTAAACTTTAACTATACATTGCAATATAATTATATATATTTAGTCATTAAACAGAAGACTAGTCTATAATGCTAACTTATTCTATCTAAATGAAAAATTATTACGTTATTTTTACAAGTTGTTTAATTATTTTTTGCCTTTTCTCTATCAACATTTTTGGTCAAAAAACATGGACAGGGAATATAAATAACGATTGGACCAATGCCGATAATTGGAATCCTACAGGTATTCCCACCTCCCAAGACGAAGTAACCATTCCAAGTACAGCTAACCTGCCTATTATCCCTAATGATACAACTCGTTTAAAGTCGCTGGAAATTCAATCAGGAGTTACTTTAACAATTCCTACCGATGCCGTCTTATTACTTAATGAGGCGACCAATGATGCCCTAACCATCCATGGTCAATTAACCAATTTAGGAAAACTCATCATAGGTAATACCATTGCTCCACAGGGAAATGCCATCACCAATAAGGGCACTTTTATCAATGGGGCTGATATTTGTTCTGGGTTTTTATATATCGCTTCTAATAATGATGTCGTCAATACTGACAGCTTTATTAATAATGGGACTCTTAATTTCCAATCAACTGGAACACTCTCGATGACTTTTAATAATGGTCAAATTACTCTTCCAATCATCTGATACCAGGAGGTAGTAAATCTTATGTCGATGGGACTTGGCTCGGATGTACTGATTCTAATTGGCATACTCCTAGCAACTGGGTTTCTGGAAATATTCCAGCTACTAATGATAGAGTCGTTATTTCCACAGGTAATTGGCAGTTGAATTCTCCTATTATTAGTGGAGGTCAAAAAGTGGC
>JBGCFJ010000921.1:0-13441 GCA_045106885.1 Saprospiraceae bacterium | reverse complement strand
AGATATACCAGAGGGAAATGATGGTTTAGGCTTGATGTTATTAGGTTTGACAGGTGACCAAGTTTTAGATGCTACCGTTTATAATGAATTAAAAGTAAAAGCACTTAAGGCAGTTAGAGGAACGGTACAAGCGGATATTTTAAAAGAAGATCAAGCACAGAATACGTGTATATTTTCTACCGAATTTTCTTTAAAATTAATGGGCGATGTCCAACAATATTTTATTGACAATGAGATTAGAAATTTCTACTCTGTTTCTATTTCTGGTTACCATATTGCAGAGGCGGGAGCGAATCCAATTACCCAATTAGCTTTGACCCTTTCTAATGGTTTTACCTTCATCGAATATTACCTAGCAAGAGGGATGAATATTGATGATTTTGCACCAAATCTATCGTTCTTCTTTTCCAATGGAGTAGATCCCGAATATGCAGTAATCGGCCGAGTAGCCAGAAGAATTTGGGCAAAGGCTTTAAAGCATAAATATGGCGCTAATGAACGCTCCCAAAAATTAAAATACCATATTCAAACTTCTGGTCGTTCACTACACGCTCAAGAGATTGATTTTAATGATATTCGAACGACTTTGCAGGCACTTTATGCGATTTATGATAATTGTAATTCCTTACATACGAATGCTTATGACGAGGCGATTACCACTCCGACAGAAGATAGTGTAAGACGTGCTGTAGCCATTCAAATGATTATCAATCACGAATTAGGTTTAGCCAATAATGAGAACCCATTACAGGGAGCTTTCATCATTGAAGAATTAACGGATTTGGTAGAAACTGCGGTCTTAGGAGAGTTTGATAGAATCACCGAAAGAGGTGGCGTTTTAGGTGCTATGGAAACGATGTATCAACGGAGTAAAATTCAAGAAGAAAGTATGCACTACGAAATGTTAAAGCATACAGGCGAATATAAAATTATTGGAGTCAATACTTTCTTATCTTCTAAAGGGTCTCCAACGGTTATTCCTTCGGAAGTGATTCGAGCAACTACGGAAGAGAAGGAGTTACAAATTGCTAATTTAAAGGTCTTACATAAAGGGAATGCAGCTATTGCTGAAATAGCCTTGAAAAAATTACAAGTTGCTGCAGTTGCTAATGAAAATGTATTTGAGCATTTGATGGATTGTGTGAAGGTTTGTACGTTGGGACAGGTGACAGATGCTTTGTTTGCGGTTGGTGGGCAATATCGTCGGAGTATGTAGGTTTTTTGACGCTGGTTTCATTGGTTTATTTTCTACCCACGGATGAATAAAGGCAACGGATTTAACGAGATAGACGACATTTTAAATATTGCTAATTCGTAACAAATCATTTTAATAATCAGCGAAATCAGCGTCAAAAACAAAAAAATTAAATCATGTCAAATAAAAAGAATCCTCCCCTATCTAAACCTCCTAAACCCAAAGAAGGTGAAGATTACTATTTTGAAAATGGCTTTTTAGTAATGACGGAAGCCTATCATAAAAAACGTGGCTATTGTTGTGGGAGTGGTTGTCGACATTGTCCTTTTGAGCATACAAATGTTGCTCAGTAATTTCATGACAAACAGTTATTTATTGATGGTTTTATCGAGACTATTCAATTAACTGTGTTTAGGCAAAATTTTAGCATTGAAAATCAAGGTTTTACTGCTGACTGTCTACTGTCGTTTTATCAGTAGCTTATTATCTACCAAAGTCCTAACTTGCTCTTTATTTTCCATTTAAACTTTCAGCACTTGTTTTTTGTCTTATCCAAACTACTCTTTTTTCTCATTAACCCACTCGTCTGGATAGGCGTTTGCTTACTCTTCGCTAAATTTCTAAAAAAAGAGAAATGGAAAAAAAGAAGTTTAACCGCTGGTATTTTACTCCTCCTATTGTTCTCCAACGAATATCTGAGCAATCTTGCGATGTTTGCTTGGGAAGAACGTACCATCAAGGTCAAAGAAATTCAACAACCTTATGATGTTGGAATCCTTTTAGGTGGTTATTCTAAAAGCACCAATCGTTTACTAAATGATAATCGCTTACTTTCCTTAAGTTTCGGTGCTAATCGGCTAACCCAAGCCATCGAATTATATAAATTGGGTAAGATTAAAAAGTTTTTACTTACAGGAGGAAATGGAGATATACTTCAAAAAGGAATAGCAGAAGCAACAAATGCCAAGCAGTTTCTAATTAGATTAGGGGTGTCCTCAGTTGATATTTTGACAGAAAAAAAATCTAGAAACACCCACGAAAATGCACTTTTTAGCAAAGAAATATTACAAGCAGAAACACAAAATAAAGCCGCTAGATTATTGTTAATCACGTCTGCTTTCCACATGTACCGTGCAGAAAAGTGTTTTAAAAAAGTTGGTTTAATGACGACACCTTTCAGCGTAGATTTTCACGCTCGTAATTCTTTTGTTTTTCAGTTCTCAGATTTAGTTCCATCTCCTAAAGCTATTGAAGATTGGCAATTATTGATTAAAGAATTGGTTGGTACTGTCGTCTACAGACTTCGAGGATATATCTAATTTTAGCTATTTTGCTGCTAAGGTTTTGGTGTCAAGGCAGAATTCATCGTTCATCATTTATAGTTCATTATCTTTAGTTATATGAAGCTTCCCTTTGTAACGAAATGTTTATTCGAAGTAGCTCCTCAAATTGGAGCGCAAGTCATTCCAGAACCAGAATATGGTTTTGTCGGGCAAATTCTTTTTAAGAACGGGAAACAGTCCCTTTTTAAAAATTCTTTTTTTAGCCTTAATACCAATGGAGCGACCACCATTTCAAATGATAAAGGTTATAGTTATTATTTCCTGAAAAAAATGGGGTTTGTCATTCCCAAAACACAGACCTTCTTTAACACGGATTTAAATGAAAAATTAACCATCAAAAGAGGAATAGACGAAGGGTATGAATATGCTAAAACGCTCGGTTTTCCAGTTATAGTCAAGCCCAATGATGGAAGTTGGGGCAGAGGCGTCGCCAAAGTGCATAATAAAGCAGATTTTTTTCAATTTGCAAATACTATCTTATCCTATAGTGAAATACTTTTAGTCCAAGAATTTTGTCTAGGGAAGGATTATCGGATTGTCGTTTTAGACGATAAAGTACATTGTGCTTATGAAAGGATTCCGCTTAGTATTACAGGAGATGGAGAATCAACCCTTAACACTTTATTACAGACCAAACAAATAACCTTACAAGATAGTCGTCGGTTGTCATTCATCAATCTTTCTGACCCAAGAATGTTAAATAAGCTGCAAAAAAAGGGCTTAACGCTTGATTCGATTTTACCCGATAAAGAAAGAATCTCTCTTTTAGACAATGCCAATCTTTCTAATGGCGGCATGGCAATCGACTGGTCTGACAAAATTCACCCATCTTATAAAATTTTGGCTATTAATATCACCAAAGCGATGGGGCTTCGCTTATGTGGAGTCGATATTATGACCGCTGATATTACGCAACCCGTGGATAAATACCATGTCATCGAAATCAATAGTGCGCCTGGATTACATAATTATGCGGCACTTGGTGAGCAACAACTCGAAACAACCAAGAGACTTTATTTGGATATTTTGAGGATTCTAGAGCGAGCATGAGCAGTATATAAATTGATTACAAGTATCATCTTCCCTATTTATCTGCATACATCTAGTACAAAAATTGAGCATGATGACTATTAAAAAAAGGAAAAATAGAGGGTTTTTCATTGCTAATAATTTCTATTAGTGACGAGGTAGAAATAAAGTGTGCCATATTACCCCGATTCATCTGGGTAATATGGTTCAATTTATTCCTGCATCTTCACTTTTTGGCAACGGATGTAATTTATTCTTCTACTTTGCCTAATTCCCTTTTTAGTAGTGCAATATTCCCATCATGAAACTCCTTCATAATTTTAGGAAAGTCATACTGTTCCATCAAGCGGGCAAAATCAAAAGATTCATTTTCTTGAATCGCAGCTCTCAAAGCTTCAATATAAGCATAAGAATCCGTTTGTCTTTGTAAAATTTCTTTTGAAGTTAACGCTACATCTCCATGACCTGTAATTAATATTTTAGGAGCATGGTTAGCTAAAATGGGTTGAACTTTAGAAAGAGTTGCTTCATAAGCCTTACTACTATGATAAATGTAAGGAAATTCTATATTACTTAGATAGTCTCCTGCAATCCAAATACCTAATGGTTCTATAATCGTAAAAATACCATCTCTATTATGTCCTGGAGCAAGGTAAAAAGTAAGGGTAGTGGCGCCAACTTGTAATTGTTGCACATCTGTTTTGATGACAATATCTACCGTTGGATACTCAATAAGATAATTTCTTTTGATGTAATTTTCATCATCCCAATCATTTATTTGTTTTAAAATATTGGCTTTGTTTTCATTATTAACAAAAGCTTGACTGGCTATAATTTGGGCATTTTCAAAAGCTCGATAACCGATAATATGGTCATAATCGGAGTGGGTAAATAATAGGAATAATGGTTTGCCTCCTTGCTTTCTTTTTATGGTTAGTTGGAGGTTTTCGATTTCTGATGGTAACCAATTTGGGTCAACCAATAATAATAAATCTGCTGTTTCAATTAAGGTCGAAGTCGTTCTGAATAGCTCACTTTCAAAGACCGTTAAGTTTTTTGTTTTGTATTGAATTTTATGCATTTATTGATATATGGTGACTATTAAGCGTAGGGCAAAGCGCATAGGGATTGTATCATGAAAATACCTTCGATTATAAAAGAGACAATTCGGATATTTCTAGGTTTTCTAATCCTCTGCCCCCTGCCTTACGCCTTTTGCTGAATAGTAATGATGTATGTAAAATAGTCAAAATAGTATATGGTTTTATCTGTTTTAGTATATCAAATAAACCATGTTTTTTATGGCAAATATACTCAATCTATATTCCTAAACTAAAACATATCGGCTCTCATAGCCGTTCGACTAACGCCTTTATCATCAAAATGATTTAATAAAATTTACTCTTTTAATCAGAAAATAATTCATCAAGTAACCTTGTTCTAGTTCCTGAATTGTAATAGTCTAAACAACCACCATTCCCTGGTCTCATGATGCTTTTACAAGTGCCATTATTCGATATATGTGTGCTATGAGGTAATTGAAGGTAACAATGACCTAATTCATGGAAAACGACTAACTCTTTGCTATAATGACTACTTCTTGCCCAAAAGTTATCATCAATAACTACCTTTTCATTATTACCACATAGACCAACAATGCCATTATTTTGGATACGCTCAATACTTCCATAAATATTTGATTTTTCTAAGTCTATTATTAAACCTCTTTTTTTTCCTTCTTGCTCAAATTTTTTAAAATATGGATGAAGGCGTTCATCTACATTGGAATAGTAATTAATTTCTTCTATTTGTTTTTCACAATTATATAAAAGAAAACTTAAGCTTAAAATAAAAAATACTTTTGTTGGAGCGTAAAGAGATACGTTTTTTATTGGCATTGTCGTTTTTTTGATTCCTGAATATAATGCTACAACTGCTTACAATTTACCTAGGTCACTAAAAGAAAAAATAACCTCATCATTTCTGGTAGGTTATTTATTGCCTCGTCTCTAATGTTTAGCATTTTTTGAAAAGCACTGCTGAAGAATTTCTAAATATCCTAGAATTGGCTGCTACTGAGGATTTTTCAATAATTGGTAGAAAACTTCCTAAAATGAAACTTAATTTTAAAATGCTTGGTCTCACCTTATTTTATGATAAATTTTCCATGTTAGAATCTCAATTTAGCAAGCCCTCCTTGCCATTAGCTTTGATAAAAAATTAGAAAACTTAGCAGTACTTTTTGAACCTTATTATTTACCACTTATTAAACTTGAAATAATTAGAATGGAGTATTATTGAAGAGCTATTAAAAAGTAAATTAATAGCAAACATATAAGTTCTTTAATACCGTGTAACAAAAATTTCTTTACATACTGCCTCGCCCGATTCGCAGGCTCTGAAGGGGGATTTTTAAGGGAGGACAAACTTTTTGTGAACTCAATCGGTAGCACAACTTGTTCCGATTCATCGGAAGGATTTATCCTGTCCTGTTTCCAAGCTATCAGGCTTGGTTGCCATATAGTGTAAAAAGTCTAAAGGCTTTTAAACGGGACAGACTGAAGTCTGTGCTACCAGTTGACGATTGAGTACTTACACTTATCGTATGTAAATGACTTAATTTTAATGGTTAAAATACCTGTATTTTATTAAATCAAAGTGTCCGACACTTTTTGTAATAATACCTTAAAAGAAATAGATAATAAAGAAAAAATAGTATTTCAAAAATTGAAAACACAATGGAAAAACTAAACACTTAATGACAGTGGGCAGTCAGCAGTAGCAGTAGGCCGCAAAGCCTTGATTTTCAATACTAAAATTTTGCCTAAACACAGTTATTTGAACAGTCTACACTTAACTTAAAGTGGTTAGCCCTTCCATTCTTTTCTTCAAGACTTATCCTTTTTTTCTAGATTTGCTAATCGTTTATTTATTAGATTAAATTGCTTTTTTAATTGCCTATTCTCTTCCTCTAATTTTTTTCTTTCCCTTTGTGATTCAATGGTATATTCCCATAACCATTCTATTTGACGTAAAAGCGTAGCATCCATTTCGGCAATATCAATTCCATTTTTAACTAGTTCTTCTGCCGATGGAACACCGATTAAGTGACTTTTTTTCTGAATATGTTTTTCCATTCTTTTTAAAGAAGGTTTATTCCCAAAAGCATCATCTGCCCAATTTGTAGAAGTTGTTAAAGCTACTCGAACTCTTTCTGCTAAAATACCGTCTTCTACATAAAGCCTATATGCTCCTGGTGTACTTAGTGAAAGGTCTTCCCCTATAACAACTTTTCCTTCCTCAACAGTATAGCTAATTTTTTTATTGTCTTGCGTCCAAAAAGCGTCACCTGTGTCTCCTTTTGGGCCTGTTGCTCCAGTAGCACCCACATCTCCTTTTGGACCTGTTGCTCCAGTAGCACCTACATCTCCTTTTGGACCTGTTGCTCCAATATCACCCGTATCTCCTTTTAGTCCTTGTGCACCATCAGTACCGTTTGCTCCAGCAGGACCCTGCGCTCCCGTGTCTCCTTTTAGTCCTTGTGCACCATCAGTACCGTTTGCTCCAGCAGGACCTTGCGCTCCCGTGTCTCCTTTTAGTCCTTGTGCACCATCAGTACCGTTTGCTCCAGCAGGACCCTGCGCTCCCGTGTCTCCTTTTAGTCCTTGTGCACCATCAGCACCGTCTGCTCCAGCAGGACCTACATCTCCTTTTGGACCTGTTGCTCCAATAGTCCCTGTTAAATCACTCCAATTGCTTCCATCATAAAACCAAAAGCTATTAGTCGTATTATCAAACACGAGTAATCCCTTTGCAGGATTATTAATACTAGTTCGCTGAGTAGTAGTCATTCGAGGTATTAAAATTCCTTTTTCGGTAGATTCTACATTCATAATAGCACTATTATCTGATTGTGCGAAGGAATGGCAAATTGTTAATAAAAGGAAACAAGCTGTGAGGAGTAATTTTTGAGATTTCTTTTTCATGTTTTAATGGTTGTTGAATAATGTGATAAATAATGACCTTATTTCTTAAATATTGATTATCTAATTACTTTCAACTAATACAATTTTTTGAGAAAGATTAGTTGTTTGATTATAGACTTTGACGATATACATACCTGTACTTAAATCGGCTTTTTTAAAGAAGCGCCAAAAGTATCTACCATGATGCCATGACCATTGATGGTACTCAAAGAATCAGAATCATTAGCACTACTACTAGTAACCGTAATTCCATTATTGTGCCCTGCCCCAATGTAATCAAGGTATTCTTGACTTTGTATGGATGTTCATAAAAAAGTGCTAGAAAGGAATAGTAAAATAAATACGACTTTACTCGGAAGGAGTGGCGCTTTCATTGTGTTTGATTAATATGATTAAAAAATCATTTAATGGGGTTATGATTTTTTGTTTTTAGGGAACAAAACTAAGAAAACAAATATGTTTGCAAAAATATATCTGATTATTTTTTATATTTTAATTTCTGCGAGACTTTTAGCCAAATTTTGAGCAGATTTCTCCCAACTAAATTCATTTTTCTGAATTTTACCAGCCTCAATTAGATTATTCCGTTTTGCTTCATTGGCATATAATAGAACCATACTATTTTTAATAGCTCCAATCGAATTAGGATTAACTTTCAGCCCTGCTTCCCCAACTACTTCAGGCATGGAAGAAACATTAGCGGTAATAATAGGCACTTCACAATTCATCGCTTCTACCAATGGAATACCAAAACCTTCAAATAGAGATACATAAACAAATCCTAAAGCACTTCCCATTAAAAGAGGGACTGCTTCATCTGCGACGTAATTTAGAAACTTTATATCAGCTTTAAAATTAGCTTGGTCATAAGCATCTTTTACAACACCTGTTTGCCAAGCAAATCGGCCAGCAATTAATAATTTAGTAGGTGCATTCGTCGACTGTTTAAATTGGTCAAAAGCAGTAATCAGTCGATGGATATTTTTTCGAGGATGTACGGCGCCGATATAAAAGAAATAGTCTTCTCCATTACTGTATTTTGCTTTAACAGTCGTTTTTGTAAGCGCATCTAAGGGTTTAAAATCTTTCCGAACGCCATTATAGACGACATCAATTTTTTCTAGGGGAATATCGTACTGCTGATGAATATCTTTTTTTGAATATTCCGAAACAGTGGCAATTCTAGCTGCTTTTTGTGCAAATTTGGGCATGAAATAATTATAATAATGCTGTTCCCAAAATTTTACTTGATTCGGAAAATGAATATGCGCTAAATCGTGAATGACTAGTAGGGTAGGGACTTTAGTATTTAAAGACAGAAAGCCATCTGTCGAAATGAAAACATCAGCCTTGTATTTTTTTAAAGCATTACTAACGGCAAATTCAAACCAAGCATAAAATAAAAAAGGGTGGCGAGCGGGTGGGAAAAGTACAACTGGTTTTACATTATCTGCAAAAACAAATTTTTTATCAAACGGTCGGTCAAAGAAAAATATAAACTTATGTTCTGGATGCCATTCCACTAATCTTCGAATGGTTTCGTAGGTGAACCAACCGATGCCTTCTAGGCGGTCTTTTAAGAGGAAGCGAGTATTTACAGCAATGGTCATTTAGGCTAAAAAGCAGATTATTTTGATGTTATGATTTGTTGAATTTTCTCATTAGTCAGACCCGTTATTTTACTAATTTGCCTGATAGACATTCCTCCTGTGTGCAGGTGCTTAACTGTATTATTGATGGTCAGTTCTGCTGCTTGTTTTTCTTTTTCTACTGCTTGTTTTTCTTTTTCTGCTGCTTGTTTTTCCTCGTTTACCTTTCTTAGCTCTACTTCTTTTTCGTTAATTAATCGAGCATAAGCTTGCAACTCGCCTATGATTTCATCCTCTGCGGACATATAATCTCTCGTTTGTTTATCAACAACCGCATGAATTAATCGTCTAATAACAGGTTTATATTTTTCAGAAAAGTCTTCTTCTTTTACATTTAAAATATGGTAATCTTTATCAATGTTTTTTTGGTCAAATATACTTAGAACTTGTTCTAGTTCTGTTCCTCTATTACCTTCAATAAATGGAATTTGTATAACGTAACTATCATGTGTTAAACTCTCAATAAATTCTTCTTTATGACTTAATGCTTCACCAGTAGCCAAATTGATATATTGTCTTGCTACTTTAATAACAGGTATATTAGGCGTGTTCTCTAAAGCTTGTCCTAGAAAATAGATACTAATGATAGGAAACGCTTTTTGGCGTTTGATTCCCCTGATTGTTTCCACTTCAACAGCATTATTTTCATCAAGGTACTGTTTCCCTAAATATCGACGAAACCGCATAATATCTGTGTGCAATTTCGCTTTCTGAATCTCAATAATTACTAATTTTTCAGAACCATCTGAGTGCTTAACCAAGGCACTAAAATCCATTTTTAGTACAGTCAGCGCTTCTTTTAGAGGTATGTTGAATTCAGTAGGTCGAAATTTTAATTCAATTATCTCTTCCCCCAAAATGGCTGATAAAAGTAGTTTAGCCACTTTATTATCATTCATCATGAATTTAAACACCGCATCGTATATTGGATTAGCTATTTGCACTAAAGGACGAGTTTATGTTTATAGTTAAAAAATGGTTTAGTTCAAAGATAAACATTTTTAAATAAAAAAGGGCTATCCCGAATCATCAGAACAGCCACTAATTTTTATTTATCAGTTTAGGAAACTATGCTATTTTAAGTGCTCGTTTCTCCAAATTCTGGTCATTTAATTGCTCGAAAGTATAACCCTGAGCCGCAAAATGAGCGAGTACTTTGGGCAATACGTATTGTAATTTCTCTTTTGCCTTTGCACTATCATGGAAAACGACAATTGAACCCGCTTCTGTATTTTTAGTTACGTTAGCTAAGCATTGTTCGTTCGTAATATTATTATCAAAGTCTCCACTTAATACATCCCACATCACAATTCTGTAATGTCTTTGTAAGAACTGTGCTTGCTTTGGCTTTAGTCTGCCAAAAGGTGGTCTAAACAAAGTCGAATTTACTAATCGAGCACATCTTCTAGTATTATGGAAAAAAGGAATGTTATCAGAGGCCCAACCACTTACATGATTATAAGTGTGATTACCTGTTGTATGTCCAGCAGTTACTACTTGCTGAAGGACAGCAGGATACTTGTCAACTTCTTCACCTACCGCAAAGAAGGTTGCTTTGGCATTATATTCCGCTAATTGTGCTAATACCCAAGGAGTTACTTCAGGATTAGGACCATCATCAAAAGTGAGGTAAATAACTTTTTCTTCGGTGGGTACTTTCCAAGTGAAATTAGGAAAGAGATTCTGAATAATTTTAGGAGTTTTGACTAAATACATGGAATTTAAATTTTGGATAAAGTTCGGGAAATAGTGTTTTAATGTTAATTTTTTCGGACTCTTTGCTCAAAGTCTTTGTGAATTAAGAGAATGTTTCAATTATTTTATAAGTTGGTTACTGTGGGATTTTCACCTAATTTTGCATACTCAAAAAAACATACAAAATTTTGTTAAAAATAGTTTCAAAAATCTCTTTCTTTTCAGAACGAATTGAAAGTTAAATTTGCTGCTTATATGTGGAATTTATTTTTGTTTTTTTTCGTTTAATAAAATATATTACTTAATTTATTTATAATAGTTTGATAATCAATGGATAAGCCAAGAGTTAGATTTGCTCCTAGCCCTACAGGAGCATTGCACATTGGAGGTGTGCGAACAGCGTTATATGATTACTTAATCGCTAAACAAAAAGGTGGTGCTTTTATTTTGCGAATTGAGGACACTGACCAAACACGCTATGTGCCAGGTGCAGAGGAGTATATCAAAGAAGCTTTGGAATGGGTAGGCTTAGTACCAGATGAAGGGCCTGGCTATGGAGGAGACTATGGGCCTTACCGACAATCAGAAAGAAAAGCCATTTATCAAGAATATGCCAAAAAATTAGTAGAAAGTGGCAATGCCTATTATGCTTTTGATACACCAGTAGAACTAACTGCTGCTAGAGAAGCATCGGTTGCAGCGGGCAATCATTCTTTTAAGTATGATAGCGTAACTCGGCAAAAAATGCGGAATAGTCTTAGTTTGTCAGCAACTGAGGTGGCCCAATTATTAGCAGATAATACGCCTTATGTTATTCGACTAAAAGTACCTACAAATGAGACGATTAGTTTTAATGATGAAATTAAAGGAATGGTCAATTTTAGTTCTAATGAACTAGATGATAAAGTGATGATGAAGGCGGATGGTATGCCAACTTATCATTTAGCTAATGTAGTGGATGACCGTTTAATGAAAATTAATTTGGTGATTCGTGGAGATGAGTGGTTATCTAGTACCCCTCATCATGTCTTATTATATCGAGCTTTTGGTTGGGGAGATGAAATGCCTGTTTTTGCGCATTTACCTTTGATTTTGAAACCTAAAGGGAAAGGGAAGTTAAGTAAGAGAGATGGTGCTAAATTTGGTTTCCCTGTTTTTCCACTAAGTTGGAAAGGCGCTACGGAAGAAGATTCTTTTGATGGGTTTAAAGATTTTGGTTTTGACCCAGCAGCAGTTGTCAATTTTCTAGCTTTTTTAGGTTGGAATCCAGGTACGGAGCAAGAAATATTTTCTTTGGAGGAATTGATTACCGCTTTTTCTTTAGATAAAGTAGGGAAATCAGGTGCCCGGTTTGATTTTGAGAAAGCAAAATGGTTTAATCAACAATATTTAATTGCTGCGGATAACGGCGTTTTAGCAAAGATGGTTCGACCAATCATAGAAGCAAATGGTCATAACCCTGACCAAGTTTTCTTAGAACAATTCTGTGGTTTGATGAAGGAAAGAGTGATGTTATTGCCAGAATTTTGGGAAAAAGGCTACTACTTTTTTGAAGGCATCAAAGAATATGAAGGTAAGCCAATTCGTAAAAAATGGAAACCAGAAAGAAGAGCAAAATTTGAAACTTTGCGAGCAGCAATTAAAGGAATAGCTACTTTTGATGCGGAAACGATTGAATCAGCTGTTAGAGCATTTGTCACTGAAAGCGAGTTAGGTTTTGGAAATGTGTTACCTATCCTAAGAATTGGCGTCTCAGGAACGATGAAAGGACCATCTATCTATGAAATAATTGCTTTAGTTGGGAAAGCAGAAACAGATGCTCGTTTGGCGAAGGCTTTTGATGCTTTTGATGCGATGAAGGCAGCCGTTTAAGGTGGTTGCTAGTTATCAATTGTCAGTTTATGTTGGAAAAAATTGAATTTCGGGAACTGTTGCTTAATGAAATTGGGTTAGTAAGGCTGATATTTCATAAATCAGTTTTTCTAACTAGACTTGCGTGATTCTGGATAACTTGAAACCCGCAATTCACAACTCGACAGCCATGCCAAAAAAGAAAGCCATTAACGGCAAACCAGAAGTTCACAGCGAATTAAAAGGATTCGACATTAAAATCAATGAGTTTGGAGAAATCACTTCTAATTTAGAAGTTGACCTACTCAATGTGTTTTTAAATGAGAATGTCATTGACAAGAAATTTAAAGACAGGATTGTAAAATAAGGAAGGTTATTAGCGATTATTAGTGGTTGTTTTTACCAAAAAAATTTGAACTAATAATTTCTAATAACCCCTATTTCATAACTGTTTGCTTAATTGATGACAAAAAACAAGCCCTTTTAGTAAAAAAGGAAGCATAAAGTTAGATATTATAAAAATTGGTAAGATTTATGTATATATTTAAAAATTAATAATAAGTAATTATTTACAAGTAATAAACTGATTAACAATTACCTCGTTTCAGACCGATTTAATACCGTATAAGTAATAAATAGCATCCTATTTGCTTTGCGATTCAGGAGCTTGCGCTCTGCATCCCGTCCGCTTTG
>JBGCFJ010000920.1:0-5101 GCA_045106885.1 Saprospiraceae bacterium | reverse complement strand
AATGGAGATGATTTAATTACAAGTATTATCAGTGGACCTAAAGCTGGTAATACAGCAATCGTCCTAAACCAGGATAGTATTCAATATACTCCTGCCATTACCTTTGCTGGTTATGATACGCTTTGGTATCAGGTTTGTGATCCATCTCTTACTTGTGATACAAATATGGTCGCCATTACGGTAAAAAATACACTTGCTATATCGGCTAAAGTTATTTTGGAAGGAGCTTATGATAGAACGACCCTATTAATGCACGATAGTTTACGAAAACTAAATTTAATACCGCTTATAGAGCCTTACGCTACTTGGCCAAGATTAAATGGTGCTTATGAATTTATGCATAAATACGGTGGAGGAAATGAAGTAATTACTAATTCTAGCACTGTCTTAGGCGTAACTGGTCCCGATGCAATAGTCGATTGGGTTTACTTGGAGTTATTAGGTGCATCAGATACCATTCCTTTCGCCTCCAGATCTGCTTTAATTCAACGAGATGGAGATATTGTCGATGTAGATGGTATTTCTCCTGTCGCTTTTGAATTATTACCTAGTGGAAATTACTTTTTGTCGATTAGACATCGAAATCATTTAGGGGTAATGACTAAAACGGTTCAACCTTTTAGTACGAGTGTCGATGTACTATTAGATTTTACTTTACCTGGTCCTAGTGGAACAACTGCTTATGGTACACATGCGATGGATACCGTTCAGTCTAGATTAGTCCTTTGGGCGGGTGATGGAAATGCAGATAGAAAAATTATTTATGATGGTATTGCTAATGATCGTGACCCTGTTTTCTTTGATGTGATTACAGACCCTCTAAATATCAATAGTAATTATAACCATGTAAGTTTTGGGTATTATAGAGGAGATTATGATATGAAAGGTTCTTCCGTTTATTTAGGTAGCGGTAATGATCCAGATGTTATCTTTTTCAATGTATTCTTGCATCCAGATAATTCAGTTGGTTCTACCATTTTTATTATCCGAGAACAGATACCGAGATAAACTGTAATTACAATTTCAAACTTGTAATTGAGGTTGAATTTGTGAAAGAATGATAAAATTCAAAAAATAGTCTATTAAAACAATGAATATTTTAAAAAACATACTCGTTATTGGTTTGCTGTTATTCACTTTTAATTGGGGGAATGCACAGGTAAAATTTAAGCTTACGATGCTGGAAGATGGTCAAACTTATCAAGTCTCTTTGATTCCAGAAGTTACTTTTCAAAACCCTTTAAATTTAACAAGTACAGGGCAAGTAACGTTAAAAGCTCCAACGAATGGTTTAGCTATTGAGGAACTTTTAAATTTACAAGAAGCAGTCGTTTGGGAACAGAATAGTTTGACGGAGTCGCCAGCGGAATCGCCTAATCATGATTACATTTCTTTTGGTTTGGTGACCCAAGGCACAAAGGATATTAAATATGATTCGGGAGTAGAGGTGCCATTGTTTGCTTTTAAAAATACATTGGAGTGTCAAGGAGAAATTACCTTAATTGATAATTTGACCGACGCCTTTGCGCCCCCTAATTCTACAAATGTAAATGTAGGCAATCAATTAACTATTCTTGGTGCTCAAGGGGATGCTTATGTCGGAAATTCGCTCGAAAATAAAGTACCCTGTGGGGCTAATTTGACGGCTATAGAAAACATTGAATTAAATAAAATTAACTTAATACTTTTTCCAAATCCAGCAGTAGATAATTTAAAGGCTACTTTTGATTGGGATAGAAAAGAAGAAAATGCGCAACTCACTGTTTTAAATATGGATGGTAAGGTGGTCATTAGCCAAGTTGTAACTATCCAGAGCGGAAACAATATCACTAAAATTGATGTGCAAAAATTGGCACAAGGCAATTATTTCCTAGAAGTAACTGGTGCTGATTGGAAAATTAATTCTGAGCAATTTGTAAAAATGGCTCATTAAAAATGAGTCAATAGTCATTACTATTCGGCAAAGGGTATTGGGTGTAGGGCAAAGGGTTTCCCTATTTTTATTTGACTAACCACTAGGTAAACCTTAAAATCATTCAACTATTTTACTGTTTTTTAAGCCTCCACCCCATGCGCTAAGCCCTTTACTGAATTATTAAATGGTCTTACTGAAAAAAGGTGTCGGACACTTTGATTTAATAAAATACAGATATTTTAATTATTAAAATCGAATCATTTATATATGATAAGTGTCCGACACCTGTTCCAAAATCGACCTTTTTTCAGTAGAACCATTAAATAGACTAAAAATATTGATTCTTATAATAATTAGGAAAGCCTTTTCTACTATCGTGGTAGAAGGGCTTTTTTATTTTGTACTTACTTTTTAAATGGTTCCTTAAATAAAGTACGACTTATTCAAGATGCCCGCTAGAGGACCTATTATTATTTTGATATTATTAGAATTCTAATTTTTCAACTAGTTTTACAGCTTTAAGTAATGATGGAGTTATATTTTCCTATTTACTTTCAATAACATCAAAATTATTAAAAATGAGATTTACAATCCTTCTATGTTGCTGTTTGGCACTACTTTTTAGTTGTAAAAATGAACCTAAAAAGACAGCAGCAGAAACACCTGCAAAAGTGATCGCTCCTGCGGCTAAATATACCTTGACTCCATTTCAACCCTCTCAAGATTATGCTAAAGCTGAGATTGAATCTATGTTTTACAAGGATGGGAAATTCAACTTTGAAGTTGCTGGAGAAGGCTATGAATTAGGTCAACAAACGCCTGATGCTGCTACTAAAATGTGTGCCAATTCAGGAAAAGGGCAACATATTCATTTAATTGTTGGCAAAGCGCCTTATGCCGCTAAATACGTGCCTGAATTTGAACATGCCGTAGCAGATGGAACACATCAATTATTAGCTTTTTTATCTCGTTCTTACCATGAGAGTATTAAATCCCCAACTGCTTTTGTTGGTTTAAATGCGACGATGGAAGGTGGAAACATGACTAAAAGTGAACCAATCACCAATCCAACTTTGTTTTATAGTCGACCAAAGGGAACTTATGTAGGTAAAGCAAATACGACTAAGGTGATGCTTGATTTTTATTTACTAAATGCGAATTTAGGACCAGATTATGCTGTGAAAGCGAATATTAATGGAGAAACACATACCCTTAATACATGGCAACCATATTATATTGAGGGCTTACCAATGGGGGAAAATACAGTTACTTTGACTTTATTAGATAAAACGGGGAAGGTCGTGGATAGCCCAATTAATCCTGTCAGTCGAACTTTTACTTTGAAAGCTGACCCAGTAGAAGCGGGATAGAAACGTTAATATGCATTTAGACTAATTCTGAATAAGTTTGAAGCTTAAACTTTCTAAACTTTAGTAAGTTAAATAAGTAGTCTTTCTAAAAAAAAAGAAACTAAATTTTAATTAAAAAATATTTAAATCAATGGATTTACCTAAAATCGCTGGAACGTCACCTATTAAAACGGAAATGATTGAAGGCAAGAAATATGCTTGGTGTACTTGTGGCCTTTCTGATAAGCAACCATTTTGCAATGGAGCGCATAAAGGGACAGAATACCGTCCAAATGTAATGACTTGTGCGGAATCAAAAACAGTACATTTTTGTACTTGTAAGCAAACAAAAAATCCAAACGGATTTTGTGACGGCGCACATAAAGCTTTGTAGGTAATCAAAGTTTTAAACTAAAAAGTGCTTCCAAAACTACTATTGTTCTGGAAGCACTTTTTGTTTATACCTTTGTATAGCAAGCGTTCGGGGAAAGGTCTATTTTGTCTTAAAATGTTTATGCCTCATGTTTTATTTACAAAGCACTCACGGGCATTCGACGATTGACTCGTAAAATCATTCCTCGAATTACTTTTCCTGTCCCTCCAACTTCCACAAATTCTGTCACACCAGCTTTAATCATATTTAACATCGTTTGTGTCCAACGAACAGGAGAAGTCAATTGAGCAATCAAGTTTTGTTGAATAATTTTTGGGTCCATTGCTTTTTGTGCATTGATATTTTGATAAATAGGACACTTAGGCGTCTGAAAAGTAGTATTTTCTATAGCTGCCTTTAATTCTGCTTCGGCAGGCGCCATTAAAGGAGAATGGAAAGCACCACCTACATTTAAAATGATAGCCCTTCTTGCACCTGCTTCTTTTAATTTTTCAACTGCTTTTTCTACCCCTGGAATAGAACCTGATATAACCAATTGACCAGGGCAATTATAATTGGCTGCTACAACTATTTCATCTGTTATCGCATCACAAATCGCTTCTACGTCTTCATCTGCTAAACCGACAATTGCCGCCATAGTACTTTCAACCGCTTCACAAGCTTTTTGCATGGCGAATGCTCTTTGTTGAACTAATTTTAAGCCATCTTCTAAAGACAAAACACCGTTAGCTACTAAGGCAGAAAATTCACCTAGAGAATGTCCTGCTACCACATCTGGTTGAAAATCATCACCAGCTAAAGTGGCTTTAATCACGGAGTGTAGAAAGATGGCAGGTTGAGTTACTTTGGTTTGTTTCAATTCCTCTTTTGTTCCTTCAAACATGACATCACTTAATCTATAGCCTAGAATGCTATTGGCTTGCTCAAAGAGAGAATATGCCTGTTCTGAATGCTCGTATAAATCTTTACCCATGCCTTCAAATTGGGCGCCTTGTCCTGGAAAAACATAAGCTTTCATATTAATATTTTTGTTTATTACAGATAAATTTTAAAATACTATTTTCAAAGAATACTGTACCCTGCTTTTTTTAATACCTAACCTGGCATAGCTAGTACCATAGAAGTCAGACCGTTATCTTCGATAACTGTCAGAAGTCAGATTTGGCACTCTTCAAAAATCTGACTTCTGACAGAAAATTTTAATTTTTGGTCTGACTTCTGACCTCTTGACTATCAACCCCCTTAGAATAAATTCTTGCCAAAGCCTGCCCCGAAAGTCGGGGTTTGCGCAGAAAATAATTTGTAAGAGAACTAAAAAACCTGATATATTGAGATTCTAGTAAAAATAATTATTGTCTAAAAGCAGGCTAAGTGCCATACATCTATTCATTCACTCATTTTTACATTTACTCATTGAGTATTCAAAGAGTCTGCAAAAGTGGG
>JBGCFJ010000092.1:0-3566 GCA_045106885.1 Saprospiraceae bacterium | reverse complement strand
CAAGAAGAAGAGGCCAATTTGACAACTGGTCACCAAGAAGAAATGGTGGCATGGGTGGCGATTGAGGCAGGAGACCAAGAGGACTACAACATCATGAATGTGGCAGAAATAAATTTAAACCATAGTTCGAAGACGATTAATTTCCAAAATGCTTTTAACAGCACACCAGCCATTTTAACCAACCTACAAACGGCTTATGAAAAGGACCCTGCTACAGTTCGTTATAATTCCTTGACCACCAATATGGTCAACGTACGGATAGCAGAAGAAACGTCTTTAGACGGAGAAACAAACCATATAGATGAAAGGATGGCTTATTGGGCTTTAGAGATAGCTGATACCATTAAAGATATAAAAAATAACCCATTCGGAGAATCAGGAGTACTTCCTGCTAATGATCAATGGATCACCATTAATACGGTACATTCCTATACGAATCCTGTAGTGATTGCCAATGGGCTAAGTGATAATGATCCAACTCCAGCAGTCGTTCGCGTTAGAAATGTTACAGACAATAGTTTTGAAGTAAAAGTACAAGAATGGGCCTATGCAGATGGCAATCATGGGGAGGAAATGATTAATTATGTCGTGGTAGAAGGAAGTATTCCGCTAGATGCATCTATGATATGTAATACAGGAACGGATGGTTTGATATTTGGAAAAGACATTATCGCAATCGATAATTGTGATGCCAATGTGTCTTTAGCGTACCACGAAGAAGTCATTATAGATGGCAATACTAAACGATTTATTCGCTCTTGGTATGCGCAAGATGAATGTGGGAATGAAATAGGATATGGGCAGGAAATCCCTTGCATAGGCGTTGGGGTGCAAATTAAAGCGATGCTTCAGGGAGCTATGTTAGGGAGTTCGGAATCTAATTTAATGCGAGATGACTTAAGGAAAAAAGGACTAATACCTCACAAAGAACCTTATTCGGCAATGTCAACATTTTCAAAATATGGTATAGGTGATAGCGAAGAGGAATTAGATCCAACACTACTGAATATCACAGGAAATAAAGCCATAGTAGATTGGGTTTTTATAGAATTAATGGATGGACTCAATCAAGATAAAGTCGTGGCGACTCGCTCGGCGCTACTCCAAAGAGATGGACAGATAGTAGCAGCCAACGGTCATGAAATACTATATTTTGATAACCTTCCTCCTGGTAATTATTATGTGTGTTTGCGGCATCGAAATCATTTAAATGTAGCAACCAAACATCCCTATTTTTTTAATGGAAATACCATTCCTTTTATAGATTTTACGTATAGCTTTTTGCCAACTATAGGGACGGACGCTTTTGTAGCAATGGATAATAAAAATGCGATGTGGTCTGGAGATTTAAATCAAAATGAACAAGTAATTTTTCAAGGACCGAATAATGATATTTTCTCTATGTTTTTACAAGTACTTTTCGATTCTTTAAACCAAAAGTTTTTAGTGAATTATATTAATCGCGGCTATACAATCAATGATTTTAATATGGATGGCATTACTATTTATCAAGGGCCGAATAATGATCGCGCTAATTTATTATTTAGCACCATCTTAAACCATCCTAATAATAATACGAATTTATCCAATTTTATCATTTCTACAAAAGAAAAAGTTGTCACAGAAAATATTGATCAATGTTTGCTGACCCCTGAAAAATCATTTTGTGATTTTGACAATGATGGAAAATTGAACAGCCTAGATTCGGACGATGACAACGATGGGGTAGTAGATGGGAACGATCAAGATCCCTACAATAAATTTAGTGATAGTGATGGGGATGGAATCAATGACTTCAATGAAAAAGAAAATGACTCCAATCCATTAAATGCTTGTGATCCCTATCAAGACTATACTATTTGTGAGGCACAAGATATAGATGGGGATGGTAAATTTGGAAATTATCCAGCCGACCATAATGCTTATGATGAAAATGATTTAGATGCTTGTACCCCCAACGGACAAGCGCCTAATTGTGCTTGTCCAGATAATGATAAGGATGGATATATTAATATTTGCCAAACTTTAGTAAGTGGAAAAAAACAAACCATTAAAATAAAAAAAGGAACATGGCAAACATGGCAGTCGATTGGGAATATTATTTGTGGGGCTTGTAATTAGAGTCTGTCGGTAAACTTGTGCTTTGAGCGTCTAACGTAATCGCCAAATTTATTTGGCTAATTCAAAATATTGACTGTCCGTAATTTATGAATCTACCAAATAAATTTGGTGGTTACGAGCGGAATAAAATCGACTTTACGGACAGACGCCAATTAGGCTTCTACTGTCAATGGATTCCCGAAAATAAAACGATTACCAAAAAATAAATGTGACTATTTAGCAGAGGGCTATGGGCATGGGGTGTAGGGTTAGAATAGCTTATAAAATCTAAAAATCGGATAAATATCAAACAATTCTATTTAAATTAAAGGCCGTTTTGCCCTAGGCCCTTGACCCTTTGCTGAACAGTTACAAATAAATAAGATGTTATGAAAAATAAATTTATTATAAAAAAGTGGGGATTGACGGTCCTATTGGCTATTTATAGCATCATTGCTTATGCTCAGACCCCAACGACAGACTTAAGTGCATACGAACCAAATGCAAGCCCTCCGTCAGGAGCTACATTTGAATGGAGAGAGGGCGCAGCGCCTTCTTCTGCCCTTGTCAGCACCCCCAGTGCAGTACCACCGGGGGTGTACTATGGTTATTATAATTTTGGTGGAGGTTGTTTTAGTGAAGCATCACCAATTGGTATCTTTAGCAATACCTGTCCAACAGAGACCCTAGATTTGAATTCAGTAGTCAATACACCGAACGGAGATGAATCCTTTCATAGCGCATTGCCAGTTAGCGATGCCAATGAAATCACAGGTACAGCAATAACCGCAGCAACTACAGGTACGACCTACTATGTAGCCTATAAGACTACAGTTAATGGCGCAAGCTGTTATTCTGCAGCTAGTCCGATTGTAGTGGTAGGAACTAATTGTATAGATCCTTGTAATGCGGCAGCTTCAGGCAATTTGGATACAGATGGAGATGGTATTAGTGATATTTGTGATTTTGATGATGACAATGATGGTATTTTGGATACAGATGAGTGTCCTACCACTTCTTTGTTATTTGATATAGGATGGAATTCTAATAAATCCCCATTTAATGAACAAGATGGTGTTTGGCAAGACCCTTCTGATGGGACATCTAATTTTGCAACCTTGACATATTGGGATGATGGTCAAACGGGTGTTGATACATCAGTAATAAGTGGTCAGGGTAGTCATTATGTTATTGGTGCTGGTCTGATAGATTTTGTTAACGGAACTAGTATTGATTCAGATTATCTTACAGCTCAAGAATTAGGCGATGTAGAAAGCAACTTAGCCTTAGCAAAAACAGATGGAGATTATATAGATTATTCGTTCCAAACAGGTTCATTTGTTAGTGCAGGGATTAATAATTTGGGTACAGCAAGTTGGGATGGCTACAACTTCAGTATGTATGCAGAAATATACGAAACGGCTGCAGGTGCTGGTACAGCTACTCTATTACTTCCTGAAGTTTTA
>JBGCFJ010000919.1:0-2313 GCA_045106885.1 Saprospiraceae bacterium | reverse complement strand
ATTAGCCAGTTAGGCTAGTCAATTTTTCTTCTAAGGAATTCAAAAAATGCTTGCATAATGGATTATACAAGCATTTTTTGAGTTTCTTAGAAGGAAAAAGGGCAGTATAAATGGTTGATTATTTCTTCCACTTTGCCTAAGCTCAATAATGATATTTTATATCCAAAAAACTATAGCTTATTCCCTTATAAATTTAGGCTAAGACTGGTATTTATCCCATATTTTTAGCAACTTTAACCAATCCTTCCCACTCCCTCTTTTCATCCGCTTTATTTTATAAAAACTACTATGCGCTTACTAAAACTATGTACGCTATTTTTCTTGTCTCCCTACCTTATTTTTTCCCAATCCAATACTACTGCGAATGACCATATAATTCCTTATCCAGGTCATTTTCGATACGGTGTTAATATGGGCTATTATGCGCCTTGGCAAGACCACCAATTGGCAGAAATTGCTGCAGGAGATGACAAAATGAATTTACCAGGCGTGGGTGTCAATGCGGTTCGACCTGCTTTATTTGAGCATTTTTTCGATTATTGGGGTTATGATGTTCGCAAAGAAGCCTTTGATAGATATGAGGCTTTGGGGATGACTGAAAATGTAGGATTTATTGGCTATCCCTCTGATGACCACCGAGACAAAACCATTTTCTGTCCAGATGACGAAAAACAAGAATCAGCAGTTTTCAAGAATTTATATGAACCTATTTGGGATAATGGAGAAAATGGAACACCTGTTAATGACGAAAATTATTATGCGCTTTACGTTTATAAAATGGTTCATCAATACAAAGGACAAGTTCGATTTTGGGAAGTGTGGAATGAACCCGATTTTGATTATGCTTCTAATGCTTGGAAAAAACCAGGAAACCCAGGCAATTGGTGGGATAATGAGCCATTTCCCTGTTCTTATGCCTTAAAAGCACCTGCTTTTTATTATAATCGGATTTTGAGGATTAGTTATGAAGTCATCAAATCTATCGACCCATCATTATATGTCTGTACAGGAGGTCTAGGCTATCCAAGTTTCTTAGATGTCATTTTAAGAAATACAGATAATCCTGATGAAGGCAAAGTAAGTAGTGAATATCCCTTAAAAGGGGGCGCTTATTTTGATGTTTTGAGTTTCCATTCTTACCCACATATCGACGGAAGTGTACGGCAATGGGATAATGCCAGTTGGGGATTTAAGTATCAAAGACATTCCGATGCGGCAGTAGCTGGTTTTGTTAAGCGGAAAAAAGAATTTGAAACAGTCTTAAATAAGTATGGCTATAATGGGCAGCAATTTCCCAATAAAGAATGGATTTGCACGGAAAGTACGATTCCAAGAGTAAAATTTGAGGATAATATGGGCTCTGAATTGGCACATACCAATTATATCATCAAATCTTTAGTTGCTTCCCAAATAGAAGGTTTACACCAATATCATATCTATACCATGGCGGATTCTAAAAAAGTAGAAGACGCCAAAGGGTCTTACGATTTAATGGGTTTATTCTATGCCATAGAAGGTAATGCACCTTATGACCATACACCAACGGTCGGAGGAATCGCTTATAAAACAACGTCTGAATTATTGTTCGGTTGGCGATTTGATGCCGAACAAACGGCTAAACTCAGGTTGCCAAATAATGTAGATGGTGCCGCTTTTAGAAACGAATCAGGAGATTTCACTTATGTACTTTGGGCTAAAACGACTACCGATGAAAGTGAATTAATTGCCACGACCTATGCTTTTCCTAAAGCGTTAAAATTCGGAAAATTTGATAGGATGGAATGGGACTTTTCTAAAACAGGGCAAATTAAAAAAGTAGATGCCTTATATCTTCAACTAAATGGGGCACCCAGTTTTTTTCGCTCAACTAGCGATACTAATATTTCTGTTACTACCTTGAGACCTTATATAAGGATTACTACAACCGACAATTTCAGTTTATTATTACCTAACGATGGAACAGTCAATATTAAATTGATTGATAACAAAGGAGCAACTATTAGCACCTTGCTCACTAATAAAAAATTAGCCGCAGGGAATTATAAATTCCCCTTAAAAAGTCAACAATCTGGCGTTTATTTCATTCAAACTTCTGTAAATGGGCAAGTTACGGTTCAAAAAGTGGTTTTGCCGTGAAGGGTTTTCTTATAAAATTATTTTCACCAATTTGCTTACCCGTCTAAGCTTGGACATTTTCGACAACAGCGAATCTATATTCGCTGCTCCAAGCGTCGGAAAATATAGATTTTCCGTTGTCTGTCCTAAACTTGAGTGTTCAACTTTGAGGCCACTGCAAGAAGTCAAAAATCGAAA